>CANJXW010000101.1 GCA_947478965.1 Candidatus Nanopelagicaceae bacterium
CCTGTCACGAGATCGCATTTTTCGCAGAGATCTTTCATGCCATACGCAAAGAGAGCAATTGCTTGCGCTCCCCCAACTGCGTACACCTCAGTAATTCCAAGAAGCGCACAGGTAGCGAGGATTGTTGGATGTGGGAGTCCGCCAAATTCCTTTTGTGGCGGAGATGCCACGGCGATGCTCGTGACTTTGGCAATCTGGGCGGGAATAACATTCATCATGACGCTACTTGGATAGACCGCACGGCCGCCTGGAACATAGAGTCCAACTCGGTCAACGGGAATCCAACGCTCTGTTACGACTCCACCATCGACGACGAGAGTCTTAGTCTCTGTACGAACTTGATCCGCATGCACCTTGCGAATTCGCTGCGCCGAAACTTCGAGAGCAGTTCGAATTGCTGGATCTAATTCACGGAGAGCTTTATCTAGCTCGGCTTGCGGCACGCGGATTGATTTTGGAGTAACGCCATCAAATTCTTGGGCAAGTGAGATGAGATCTGATTCGTTGCCCTTGTGAACTCGGTGCAAGATCGGCTCAATGATGAACATCGCTGATGCAATGTCGAGCGTGGCTCGAGGCAGCGCATCTTGATATCCAGCTTTATCAAGGCGTGAACCGCGTAGGTCCACGGTGCGCATTTCGATAGGCGATGTTGCTGGTATCTGCGGCATGAGGTGAGTCTACTTGCCTTGGATTAGTAGTCGGAGACTAAATACGAACTAGGCAATCTGGGCCGAGAATCGATTTGAGATCTGCGCTCAAGCTTGGAGATGACGTGACCAATGCATCAATCTTCAATGTCGTGCTTTTGCCTTGATCATCAACTTGCAAATGGACTTCGCGCTTTCCTGGGTGTGATCTCAAAATCTCTTTCATGCGATCAACCACAGGTGGCGTGCACTGAGAGATTGGCATCGTAATAAGAAGTGGTCCAACCGGGCCACTTGCTACATCAGGCATCTTCATCTCAAGGGCGGTAAATCGAACTTGCTCATCTCGTCGCTCAAAGCGACCGCGGACTGTAACAACGCGGTCCTCTGTGAGCGAGAGAGCATATTGGTTGTACGTATTTGCAAAGAAAAGAACTTCAATGGCGCCTTCTAAATCTTCAACGTTAACAACAGCCCATGATGCGCCCTGTCTGGAAACTTTTCGCTGGATTCCGGTAATTAATCCGCCGATAGTCACGATGCCATCTTGAGCTCCGCCATCATCTAGGAGCGCGCTGATAGACATATCGGTGTTGGAGCGAAGAATATGTTCGACTCCAAGGAGTGGGTGATCAGAGACATAGAGGCCGAGCATCTCTCGCTCAAAACTCAAGAGCGTTGATTTATCCCACTCATACGTTGGAATTTCAATATCGAGTGCGCTGGATTCTGTAATGGAGTCTCCGCCAAAGAGATCGAACTGTCCTATCGCCTCGGCGCGCTTGCTCTCAATCACAGAGTCAATTGCTTCAAGGTGAATGGCCATCAACGCCTTACGTGGATGGTTCAAGGAATCAAAGGCGCCGCCCTTGATCAACGATTCGATCGTCTTCTTATTGCAGACCTGAGCATCGACCTTGGAGAGGAAATCACCAAAGGATGTATAGAGACCTTTTGCCTCGCGTGAAGCTTTAATCGTTGCGACAACACCTTCACCCACGTTACGAATAGCAGCTAGACCGAAACGAATATCTTTCCCGCGCGGCGTGTATTCGGCATTGGATTCATTGACATCAGGTGGCAGAACTTTGATTCCCATACGTCGGCACTCAGAGAGATAGAGCGCTGACTTATCTTTATCGTCACGAACACTTGTCAGAAGCGCTGCCATATATTCGGTTGGATAATTTGCTTTGAGATATCCAGTCCAGAAGGAGACAACGCCATACCCAGCGCTGTGCGCACGGTTAAATGCATAATCAGAGAAGGGAATCAGAACGTCCCAGAGTCGCTTAATTGCAGCGGTTGAGAAGCCGTTCTCTTTCATTCCCGCTTCAAATGGAACATATTCTTTATCGAGGATCTCTTTATTCTTCTTACCCATCGCCTTACGAAGTAAATCTGCGCGCCCCAAAGAGAAGCCGGCAACTTTTTGAGCAATAGCCATTACTTGTTCCTGATAGACGATCAATCCATAGGTATCGCCCAAAATATCTTGCAGCGCATCAGAGAGCTCTGGGTGGATTGGCTCAACTGGCTTGCGACCATTCTTGCGGTCCGCGTAGTTGTTGTGTGCGTTCTCGCCCATAGGACCTGGTCGATAGAGAGCGATAACGGCAGAAATATCTGCAAAAGAGTCTGGTGACATGCTGCGCAAGAGCGCGCGCATAGGACCGCCATCGAGCTGGAATACACCGAGAGTATCTCCACGAGATAAAAGCTCGAACGTTTTTTGATCTGCAAGTGGCAAGTCTTCAAGAACTACATCAATTCCTTGGTTCTCTTTAATATTTAAGAGCGCATCATCGAGAACAGAAAGGTTTCGCAGTCCAAGGAAGTCCATTTTCAGCAACCCAGTGGATTCGCAAGCGCCCATATCGAACTGGGTAATGATTGCGCCATCTGCTTCACGGCGATGGATTGGAATCACATCAAGCAGTGGTTCGCGAGAGAGAATAACCCCCGCTGCGTGTACGCCCCATTGGCGCTTGAGGCCTTCTAGCCCCTTTGCAAGATCGACTACGCGCTTTGAATCTGGATCAGTTTCGTAGAGTTGTCTAAATTCTCCAGCCTCACCGTAACGAGGATCTTTTGCATCAAAGACTCCCCCGAGAGAAATATCTTTACCCATGACAGAAGGTGGAAGAGCTTTGGTGAGTTTTTCACCGATCACATATGGATAACCGAGGACTCGCGTTGCATCCTTGATCGATTGCTTAGATTTAATCGTTCCGTAGGTAATGATTTGAGCGACGCGATCTTCGCCATATTTTTCTGTTGCATAGCGAATCATTTCGCTGCGGCGACGCTCGTCAAAGTCGAGGTCGATATCTGGCATTGAAATACGTTCAGGATTAAGGAATCGCTCAAAGAGAAGTCCATGCTCGATGGGATCGAGCCCTGTAATTCCAAGTGCATAAGCAACGAGTGATCCTGCTGCAGAGCCACGACCAGGCCCTACGCGAATGCCAACTTTCTTTGCATGGCTTACGAGGTCTGCAACTACGAGGAAGTAACCAGGAAATCCCATTTTCTCCATGACGCCGAGTTCGTAATCAAGTCGTGCACGGTGATCATCACGAGTTTTTTCTCCAAGGCGCTCTTGTAATCCACGTACTGATTCTTTACGCAGCCACGTATCTTCTGTTTCGCCCTTCGGCACCGTAAACGCTGGCATCAGGTTTTCACCTTCGCGAAGTTTTACATTACATCTCTCTGCAATAAGGAGAGTGTTATCGCAAGCCTCTGGGATATCTTTAAAGAGCTCGCGCATCTGCGCTGGCGTTTTGAGATAGAAAGAATCATTATCGAATTTGAAACGCTTTGGGTCGGCAAGGGTTGATCCTGATTGAACACAGAGCAAGGCTTCGTGTGCTGGAGCATCTTCAAGGCGGGTGTAGTGAAGGTCATTTGTTGCAAGAAGTGGAAGCTTTAACTCGCGACCAAGCTTTAAGAGATCTTCCTTAACGCGACTTTCAATATCGATTCCGTGATCCATGACCTCAAGGAAGAAGTTATGAGCGCCGAAAATATCTCGGTAATCACTTGCTGCTCGAAGGGCTTCTTTATATTTACCCATACGTAAACGAGTTTGAATCTCTCCACCAGGACAGCCTGTAGTTGCAATAAGGCCATCGGCATATGTGCTTAAGAGCTCGCGATCCATACGAGGCTTGTAG
>CANJXW010000102.1 GCA_947478965.1 Candidatus Nanopelagicaceae bacterium
AACGCTTCGTCCAGATTTACTCTTCCGTGGAACCGAGGATTTTCTCCACCAGAGTTATCGTAAAGATGCGATGCCAGCTTCCTTTGAACTCGTCACTAAATTGCGAGCAGCTGGGGTTGCTGCATTTATTTCAGGAGCAGGACCAACAGTTCTTGCTCTTCACAGCGGCAATGAAAGCGATGTGGCCGAGCTTTCTCGCGCAGGCGGTTCAAAGTTCAAAGCCGTACCCCTTGAAATCTCACGAACTGGCGCAACGATCCTCTAGCTCAGGCGGCTATCTAGCCACGAGTTGGATTTTTGCCCCCATTGATAATTGGGTGCTATGGTTGGGCATCTGCTGAGCCGGAAGTTACGGTGCAAGATGGCAGATAATCACAAAACCAAAATCTCACACCGTGGCACTTGCGGGTTCTCTCGCAGATATAGCCCCTAATGAAAAGAATGACATGACCGAAAAAGAACCTGTACGTTCAAGCAGTCCTGAGCTTGCCGCAATGACCCTTCCGAAACTCAAGGAAGTTGCATCACAGCTGGGCATCGAAGGCGCAACAAAGCTTAAGAAGGATGCTCTCGTTACAGCGATCGCCGACTTACAAGCATCAAACCGCGATGCAGCAAAGGCAGAGCGCGAAGCTCGCCGCGAAGCTCGAAATGCGAAGAAGAAAGATTCCAATCGCGAACCAAGCCAATCAAAGAGTGCAAACTCTCAAGATGAAGATGGTTCCGATGATGAAGGATCAAACGATAATTTCCAAGATAACGGACCACGCGATAACAACGACCGTGGTGGCCGCAATCGTGGACGCGATCGCAATCGTGGACGCGACCGCGAACGTGGACAACGCGGACAACGCGAAGAGCGCGAACCCGTTCTTGCTGAAGATGATGTTCTCGTCCCAGTCGGTGGTCTCGTCGACATCATGGATAACTACTCATTTATTCGCACAGGTGGATACCTTCCAGGTCCAAACGATGTTTATGTCTCACAACAGCAAGTTCGTAAATACGGACTTCGTAAGGGAGATGTCGTCACAGGCCAGGTTCGCCAAGCCCGCGAAGGCGAACAACGCCAGAAGTACAACCCACTTATTACTCTTGAAACCATTAACGGAGTTACTCCAGATGAAGCGCGCAACCGCGTTGAATTCGGAAAGCTCGTTCCTCTCTACCCTCAAGAGCGTCTTCGCCTTGAGACAGAGCCAAATATTCTGACAACGCGCGTCATCGACCTTATCGCTCCAATTGGTAAAGGCCAGCGCGGGCTTATTGTTTCACCTCCAAAAGCTGGTAAAACAATGGTCTTGCAAGCGATTGCAAATGCGATCACAACGAACAACCCTGAATGTCACTTAATGGTTGTTCTTGTAGATGAGCGCCCAGAAGAAGTTACAGATATGCAACGATCAGTAAAGGGCGAAGTTATCGCCTCAACATTTGATCGTCCTGCAGAAGATCACACAACTATTGCAGAGCTAGCAATTGAGCGCGCAAAGCGACTCGTTGAACTTGGTCATGATGTTGTTGTTCTTCTCGACTCAATCACACGTTTGGGCCGCGCATATAACATCGCAGCACCTGCATCTGGTCGTATTCTCTCTGGAGGCGTTGACTCTGCTGCTCTCTATCCACCAAAGAAGTTCTTTGGCGCAGCACGAAATATTGAAGATGGTGGATCGCTTACGATTCTTGCAACAGCTCTCGTCGATACTGGTTCTCGTATGGATGAAGTTATCTTTGAAGAGTTCAAGGGAACTGGAAACATGGAACTCATCCTTGATCGCAGAATGGCTGATAAGCGCATCTTCCCTGCCGTCAACGTGGTTGCATCTGGCACACGTAAAGAAGAAATTCTTATGGGTACAGAAGAGCTCAACATTGTATGGAAGCTTCGTCGCGTCTTACATGCGCTCGAGCCACAAGCGGCACTTGAGCTTTTGCTTGAGAAGATGAAGGGCACAAAGTCCAACGTTGAATTCTTGATGCAGATCCAAAAGACTACATCTGGTCCAAACGAAGGCTAATTCGCCCCCTTATCGAAAGCTTTTCACAGGCATCACACAAGGTGCTGCGCGATTCTCTTCTCATCTAAGACCCACCTAGGGTCGGATGGAGAGATGACTATGAAGATTTCACTAAGGAAAAGTTCTGCACTTTTGGTTGCCCTAACCCTGATTTCAGGAACAGGAACCGCTGTCGCTGCTGACACAGTTGAAGCAGCAAAGGCACGTGCTATCGCTCAAGCAACTTTCCAAAGCCAGATGGATACCTATATTGCTACTGCGCGCGTAATTCGCGATGCTCATCGCGCGGCATCGGCCAAGGCGCTAGCGGATTTCCAGAGCGCACTAGCTGTGGCGACAACTGATGCACAATTGCAAGCTGCTAAAGATGCACGCAAGGCGGCACATGTTGCAGCTGATGCAACAGCTAAGAGCGCTCTTGCTGCATTGGTAAAACCAGTAAAGCCTGCAAAACCAGCCAAGGCGCCAAAGGTAATTACCCCAGCTCCAACGGCATAACCCTCTCTGTTCATCCCCTCTCACGCGTGGATTTCCCCTGAGAGGGGGTGGGCAGTTACCCTTACCTCGTTAACCAATCGGTCTGGTTCACCTGAGTAACTAGAGTTTCTAGTTCCCCATCAGGATCCAGGTATAAGAAAAGGGAAGAAAATGAAGCCAGATATCCACCCAGAATATAAAGAGACCCAAGTAACTTGTGGTTGTGGCGAGAAGTTTGTAACTCGTTCAACTGTTGCTAGCGGATCTATCTACGTTGAAGTTTGTTCTGTATGCCACCCGTTCTACACAGGTAAGCAGCGCATCCTTGATACTGGTGGACGCGTCGCTAAGTTCGAAGAGCGCTTCGGAAAACAAGCAGCTAAGTAGCTTTCTAAAGAAACCGCATCGCAGCCGTAAAGGTTGCGGTTGCGGTTTTTTTATTTTTATCAGCAAAAATTTAATCGCCTATAAGTAATCACGAAAGGAGAAGCCATGAGCACAGTTAAGAATGATCGCTTCGCATCAGCACATGAGATGGTGCGCGAATATCAGGAACTTGAAAAGCAAATGGCTGATCCATCAATTCATGATGACCAAGGCAAGGCGCGCCAACTAGGTCGCCGCTATGCCCAGCTTGGCCCCGTCGTTGCAGGATTTAATGCATGGAAATCTGCCGCTGATGATTTAGATGCAGCAAAAGAGATGGCTGCTGAAGATCCATCCTTTGCTGAAGAAATTCCAGCGATGGAAACAACGGTCGAGGAAGCCGCGCAAAGGCTAGAAGAGCTTCTCCTTCCACGTGACCCTAATGATGACCGTGATGTGATTATTGAAGTCAAAGCTGGTGCCGGCGGCGATGAATCTGCGCTCTTTGCAGGCGACTTGGTGCGCATGTATCAGCGCTATGCAGAAAAGCGTGGATGGAAAGTTGAAATTATCGATGTCACTGAATCAGATCTCGGTGGGTATAAAGATATTTCAATGGCGATTAAATCAAAGGGAACGCCAGAACCTGGAACAACTCCTTATGCACGGCTTAAATTTGAAGGTGGCGTTCACCGAGTTCAGCGCGTTCCAGAGACAGAAAGCCAAGGCCGAATTCACACTTCTGCAGCAGGCGTTCTAGTTCTGCCTGAAGCAGAAGAAGTCGATGTTGAGCTCAACATGAACGATGTTCGCGTTGATGTTTACCGCTCAAGTGGTCCTGGTGGTCAGAGCGTTAACACAACTGACTCTGCCGTTCGATTGACCCACGTTCCAACTGGGATCGTTGTTTCTTGCCAGAACGAGAAGAGCCAGCT
>CANJXW010000103.1 GCA_947478965.1 Candidatus Nanopelagicaceae bacterium
ATATCTCGATGAATAATTCCGCGCTGATGAGAATATTCAAGAGCTTCTAAAACTCCGGCACCGATTTCAAGTGCGCGATCTAATGGAAGTCGCTCACCGCCATGAATTAATTGGCGCAGAGTGTGGCCCGTAACAAGTTCCATCACAATGTACGGCGCAGGTTCTTCACCTGAGTCATAGACAGCAACAATTCCCGGATGGTTTAACCCAGCTGCTGCCTTTGCCTCTTTTCTAAAGCGTGCAACGAATGTTTGATCCTTAGCAAGATCGCTACGAAGTATTTTGACGGCGACTTCGCGTGAGAGTCGCTGATCTTGTGCAATATAGACATCAGCCATTCCCCCCGTACCAATCATTTCGCCGAGTTGGTAGCGCCCGCCTAGCAAGGTATTCATCATTGCCTTGCTGCTCCAATATGCTCGAGATCAGTTGTCGCAGAGTCAGAGATATCTGCGATGACGACGGTTACGTTATCTGGTGCACCATTTATATACGTTGCATCAATGAGAGCGTTGATTGCCTCAACACGGTCTCTGCCCTTGATGAGGGATTTAATCTCTCTATCGCTCAGCACGCCAGTGAGCCCGTCGCTGCAGAGAAGATAGCGATCCTTGGCCTTTACATCGAAAATCTGAAGAGAGGTTTCGATCTTGTTCTCTCCCATGAGAGCTTGGGTGAGCATTGATCGTTGTGGATGTTCTTGCGCCTCAGCCGGTGAGATCGCACCCTGACTTAAGAGTTCCTGCAAGACGGTGTGGTCAACGCTTAACAGTTCAAGGGCGCTGCCCCTCAGGCGATATGCCCGCGAATCACCGATATGTAAAAGCGCGATCTGTTCTTGGCGAATAAAGAGCGATGTCAACGTTGTTCCCATTCCAAGGAGTGAGGGTTCTTCATCCGTTGCACTCTTGAGAGCTGCATCAACTGAATAAGCGGCGTTTAGAAATAAATCATCTGCTGAATCTCCATCAATGGATGCATCAGAAAAAGTTGGGGCAATATCGCCAAGGGTTTTTATCGCGATTGATGATGCAACCTCGCCGCCAACATGGCCACCCATGCCATCTGCAACTGCAATTGTGTGCGAGCTAATAAGTGCGGAATCTTCATTTCCATTTCGGACCAACCCCACAGCAGAGCGTGCGCTCGCTGCAAAATAGAACTGGCTCATGTTGCTTAGCCTAATGGTGTTAATCTCGAACCATGAAGATTTACGCCCACAGGGGAGCCTCATATGACTTTCCTGAGATGACTATGGCGGCGTACGAGAACGCGGTTACCCAGGGAGCCGATGGTTTTGAGTGCGATCTTCGCTTGAGTAAAGATTTAATTCCAGTTCTCTGGCATGACGCAACCATGGATCGATGTGCACATAAGAGCGCTGTGATTTCAGAATCAACCTACCTGGAGATCAAGGCAAACTATCCCCAAGTCCTCACCTTTGATGAACTCTTAGATTTTGCGATCGCACATAAGAAATCACTCTTACTCGAAACAAAGCACCCCGTACCAACGGGAACAATGCTGGAGGAGATTCTGGTTTCAAAGTTGCATGAGAAAAGTAGCGAAATTGAAGAATCTGGAATCGACATTAGCGTCATCTCGTTCTCGTGGTTTGCACTTGAAAAGGTAAAGCAGCTCGATCCAAAGATAAATTTGGTTTTCCTGATTCGACAGAGCACACCATCTTTTGCGATTCGCTTTACTTCTGCCAAAACAATCAGCCCCGGAATTGAACAACTCCGCAAAAAACCATCACTTGCAATGGATATCAAGAAGAGTGGCCGACTGCTCAATGTGTGGACTGTAGATAGCGAATCCGACATTAATCTCTGTCGCCATCTAGGCGTAGACAATCTCATTACAAATCGACCTGGCTTTGCGCGCGAAATTCTTGGAGCGAAGTAAAAAACCCGCAACGAGCACTTCACCTTTGCAGGTATCCTTGGGCTATGAGCACTTATGCCTATTTAGGGCCAGTTGGCACCTTTACCGAGGCAGCTCTTAAAAAGATCACAACTGACTCAGATATTCGAACTCCCTATGCAAATGTCACTGCCGCTCTTGATGCAGTTCGCACAGGCAGTGCAGATTTCGCACTCGTCCCCATTGAAAATTCAATTGAAGGTGTTGTTGCACGAACTCTCGATGAGTTAGCAACAGGTGATCCACTTGTGATCGCAGGGGAAGTAACTCTTCCTGTCTCTTTTGCACTCATGACTCGACCTGGCATCACGGAGATCAAACGGATTGCTACCCACCCGCATGCCGAAGCTCAATGCCGCACATATGTCGCTACTCATTACCCACACGCTGAAATTATTCCAACGAACTCAACTGCAGCAGCGGCAGAGGCGATATCTCGCGGTGAATTCGATGCGGCAATCGCATCGAGCGCAGCAGCGAGCCACTTTGGGCTTGAGATCCGCGCCGAAAATATTGGCGACAATAACGGTGCGATAACACGTTTCGTTCTGGTTCAAAAGCCAGGCAATTTACCTGAGCCATCTGGAAATGACCGCACCTCGTTAGCGGTCTTTATCGATATCGATCACGCGGGCGCGTTACTTGAGATTTTAACTGTTTTCGCAAAATACCAAGTTAACCTCACCTTTATTCAAAGTCGCCCAACTGGTCGCGAACTTGGTCACTACCATTTCATTATTGATGTCGAAGGACATATCAAAGATACAAGCGTTGGTAGCTCCATCGATGAGCTTCAAGAAATTTGTGACGATATTAGGTTCTTAGGTTCTTACCCACGAGAGGCGCGCTAGTCGATGATCGATATTAAATTCTTACGAGAAAATCCTGATGTCGTACGTGCTTCTCAAACTGGACGCCGTGAAGATCCAACGATTGTCGATCGCGTCCTTGCTATCGATGAAGCGCGACGTATCGCCATCACCGAATTCGAAGCACTGCGAGCAGAACAGAACACGCTCTCTAAATCTGTCGGCGCTGCAAAGGGTGATGAAAAGGCGGCTCTACTTGAGAATGCAAAGTCACTTGCAGACCGCGTAAAGACAGCAGATGCAAAGCGCGCTGATATGGAATCACAAGCACAAGCTCTTGTCATGCAACTTTCAAACCTTCTCGATCCGCAAGCACCTATTGGTGGCGAAGAAGACTTTGTCACAATCGAACATGTTGGAACCCCTCGCGATTTTACGAAGGATGGATTTGAACCAAAAGATCACGTAGAACTCGGAAAATTGCTTGGCGCGATTGATACTGAACGCGGCGCAAAGGTGTCAGGCTCTCGTTCATATTACTTAACAGGAGTTGGCGCTCTGCTTGAATTTGCACTCGTTAATTATGCGATTCAAAGCGCTCTCAAAGCTGGATTTACACCCGTTATCCCTCCCGTCTTGGTAAAGCCAGCGGCGATGGAAGGCACAGGATTTTTAGGCCAAGCTGCTGAGAATGTTTACCATCTTGAGAAAGATGATTACTACTTGGTCGGAACAAGTGAAGTTCCGCTAGCCGCGTATCACATGGATGAAATTCTTCCGGCGGAGAAATTACCAATGCGTTATGCAGGTTATTCATCATGTTTCCGACGCGAAGCGGGCAGCTATGGAAAAGATACTCGCGGAATTATCCGCGTGCATCAATTCGATAAAGTTGAAATGTTCTCGTTCTGCAAGCCAGAAGAGGCAAAAGAAGAACATGCTCGTTTATTGCAATGGGAGAAGGATTTCCTCAACGCAATGGAGATTCCATACCGCGTGATCGATGTTGCATCGGGTGATCTC
>CANJXW010000104.1 GCA_947478965.1 Candidatus Nanopelagicaceae bacterium
AAGGAGCCGGGCCGAGTCTTTACTCGCGATGCGCTTCTGAGCGAGGTGTGGGGATACCGGCATTCAACCGATACTCGCCTCGTAAATGTTCATGTTCAACGACTTCGTTCCAAGGTAGAAGCTGATCCCGAGCATCCAGAAATTGTGATGACTGTACGTGGCGTTGGGTATAAAGCTGGAGTAACAGGCAACTAATCAATGAAGCGCTTTAGAGTCACATTCCGAAATTCTTTAGCTTCAAAGGTCATTGTTACAACGCTCTTACTCTCATTAGGAGTTATCTTCCTTACTGGATCAGCCCTCTATTCAAAGCTCTCAGATGGAATTCGGCAAGGAGTTTTAGATACATCACTGGCCGAAGCTCGATCTTCTTTCTTTAATGCCCAGTACCAGTTCCTTCTCGCTGAAGGAAAGTCTGACCTTCAAATCAGAAACATAGTAAACGATGTGATTGTTACGTCAACTTCTGTTGGTGTTAACCAGGGTGGAAACTCAATTGTTCTTCGCAGAATTCCAAACCGTGAATCTCTGCAGCCTGAGAACATTAAGAATATTTACGACTTTGTATCGCCCAGAATTTCAGAAACGATCGTTCCCCAAGAACTCCGTACTAAAGTTGAAAAAGGATTCATTGTCGAGTATCAGTATTCAACTCTCATTTTTGACACCGGTAATAGCGAGACGGCTCTCTTCACTGGCAAACGAATTGCTATTCCTCACTCAGGCACCTACGAGATGTACCTGATTTACTCCCTTTCAAACCAGGTAGCAACCTTAGATTTTATTAGATCGGCTCTTCTGATTACTGGTTTTGCACTAACTTTCTTGATTGGGCTTATTACATATCTGGTAGTCCGACAGGTTGTTCGACCGGTTCGTGATGCTGCTCGAATTGCACAACAATTTACCAAGGGTGATTTCTCACAGCGCATGAGGATTCAATCATCTGATGAACTTGCCACTCTTGGTAACGCCTTTAATGACATGGCGCTTTCGCTAGAATCTCAGATCTCTAGACTAGAAAACTTATCTCGAGTCCAGCAACGATTTGTATCTGACGTTTCCCATGAACTCCGAACACCACTAACAACCCTTCGTATGGCATCTGAAGTTATTTATGGTCAGAGAGAGACCTTCGATCCAACGATTAGCCGCAGTACTGAATTACTTGTAGCTCAACTCGATAGATTCGAAAAATTGCTCGAGGACCTTCTGGAAATCAGTCGCTTTGATGCAGAAGTAGCGGTTCTTGAGCCCGTTAATTTTGATTTTGTTGCGATGATTGAGCGTTGTATCGAAGACTCAGGCGCCAAATCACATAGCGCTGGGCTTGTTCTAAATATTGATCCCAAAGCAGAGCATGTCCATATTAAGGCAGATATCCGTCGCGTTGAGCGCATTATGCGTAACTTGCTCTCGAACGCTTTAGATCATGCCGATGAAAAACCGATCGTTGTTACCATCGTTCAGACGCCTACTGAAGTTGCAGTAGGAGTTCGTGATTACGGTCCAGGAATTGAAAGCGCAGCCTTGATGCGAGTCTTTGACCGATTCTGGCGAGCTGATCCATCTCGTTCACGTGTTCGCGGGGGAACTGGCCTTGGTCTATCCATTGCCCTTGAAGATGCTCGTTTGCACAATGGCGAGCTAGAAGCCTGGGGTCGGCCCGGAATGGGAACTCATTTTGTCTTAACTCTTCCTAAAATTGCGGGGGAGTCAATTTTATCCCGGCCGCTGAAATTGCAACCTTCAGATTATGTTCGGAGTTCGTAGATCTCCACAAGCATCTAGAAATTCCTGAAATAATTTTTTAAAAATAGAAAAATCTCAACGTGAAATTATTCCCATCTCTTGCAGAGCTCATCTTTCCTGTCCGGTGTCTTGGATGTACAGCTCTTGGTCCATCTATCTGTTCACAGTGTCGAATCTCTTGGCGCCCTCGACTTTATCGAAACTATTATGGCTCTGGTGTAGACAGGATTCCTGTGTATTCGGCAATTCAATATAGTCCGACCGCTCAAAGAGTCTTACTTGCCTCAAAGGAGAGCGGCCTTGAAATCGCCGACCGTTTAATCTTTGAAAGCGCACAGTATGCGTTGAGATATTTTCTTCAAGAGATCGGCGAAGGATCTTTAGTCCCCATTCCTTCCAGGCCTGCGATGGTGAGAAAGAGAGGACGCAGCGCAATTTCTGATCTTGTTGCGAAGTTAGGGGAGGGAGGTTCCCGGCCCCATAAGACGCAGATCCATAAGAATTTTCTTATCCATACCCGTGTAGTGAGGGACCAGTCACTTCTCTCATCTAGCGCACGAAAGCTCAATCTCCATGGGGCACTTCAGGTCATTGACGCGGTGAAAGAATCCTCAGGCAATCCCGTCATTCTTATCGATGATCTCGTCACATCCGGTGCAACCCTGCTGGAGGCGAGCCGAGCCTTGCGGGCAGAGGGGTTTGTCGTGCTCGGGGCTGTAACGGCATGTGTCTCTCAACCCCTACGATAGGAGAGTTGATGATGGGAAAGGGTTTTACATGCCAGCGTTTTTTGATCGGATCATGCGAGCCGGTGAAGGCAAGATCCTTCGTGAGCTCAGCAAAGTCGTAGAGCAGGTCAATGCTCACGAAGCTGCCACGCTCGCCTTGAGCGATAGCGAATTGCGTAATAAGACTGACGAATTCAAATCTCGCTATGCCGAAGGCCAAACTCTCGATCAACTCATGCCAGAAGCCTTCGCTGTTGTTCGCGAAGCTGCGCGACGCACCTTAGGTCAACGCCATTACGATGTTCAAATTATGGGCGGAGCCGCCCTTCATCGAGGAAATATCGCAGAAATGCGTACAGGTGAAGGAAAGACTCTTGTTGCAACTCTGCCGTCATATCTCAACGCGATAGCTGGGCGCGGTGTGCACGTTGTTACTGTCAATGATTACCTTGCTGAGCGCGATAGCGAATGGATGGGTCGAATCCATCGCTTCCTCGGACTCACCGTTGGCGTGATTCTTAACAGCATGAATCCAGCGCAACGTCGTGATGCGTATATGTCTGATATTACGTACGGAACAAATAATGAATATGGGTTCGATTATCTTCGCGACAATATGGCTTGGTCACTTGAAGAATGCGTTCAGCGCGATCACTTCTTTGCTGTTGTCGATGAAGTTGACTCCATTTTAATTGATGAGGCACGTACGCCTTTGATCATTAGCGGCCCTGCCGACAAGGCAACCAAATGGTATGAAGAGTTTGCAAATATCGCTCTCAAACTCAACCGCGATACTCATTATGAAGTTGATGAGAAGAAGAAAACAATTGGAATTCTTGAAGAAGGCGTCACTAAGGTAGAAGAACTTCTTAAGATCGAAAATCTTTATGAAGCTGCAAATACAACACTTATTGGATACCTCAATAATTCGGTTCGCGCCAAGGAGCTTTTTAAGCGTGATAAAGATTATGTAGTCATGAATGGCGAGCTCCTCATCGTCGATGAGCACACGGGGCGCATGCTCTCTGGGCGTCGCTATAGCGATGGGCTTCACCAGGCTCTAGAAGCAAAAGAACGCATTGAAATTAAAGACGAAAACCAGACTCTTGCAACTATTACTCTTCAAAACTATTTCCGCCTCTACGAGACCATCTCAGGTATGACCGGAACGGCAATGACAGAGGCTTCTGAGTTTTATCAGATCTATAAGCTCGGCGTCGTACCAATCCCTACAAATCGCCCTATGCAACGTATGGATCAAGCAGATCTGGTTTAC
>CANJXW010000105.1 GCA_947478965.1 Candidatus Nanopelagicaceae bacterium
ATGCTTATCCTCTTACTTGGCCTTCGCTTCCCACTCTTTCCCGTAAGCGGCTTTGGCGAGACCTTCCCAGAGCGCCTACGCTCAATTTTCTTGCCCTCCCTCACAATTGCCATTCTTTTAGCTCCAATTTTGATCCGTAGCTTGCGTGCGAGCATGCTGGAAATCCTTGACTCTGACTATGTCCTGACCGCTCGCGCTAAAGGAATCTCAACTGCTCGAATCACCCGAGTACACGTTCTTCGTAACGCTGTGATCGCCTCTGTGACTGTTCTCGGTATCAATATCGCTTATCTCGTAGGTTCGATGGTTGTCGTAGAACGCGTCTTTGCAATATCTGGCACGGGATCACTGATGATTGATGCTATTTCGCGGCGCGATTATCCAATCGTGCAGGGAGTTACTTTGTACTTCGCATTTATCGTTGTGTTAGTCAGCCTCATTACAGATTTAATTCACGCGGCTCTAGATCCTCGGGTGGTGCTTAAGTGAAATCGGCTAGAACTCTCTATATCGGCGTTGGGCTTCTCGGAGCGCTCGTTCTTGCTGCGATCTTTGCTCCGCTCATTACCGCGTACGATCCTAACGAACAAGATCTCATGAACACGCTCTTGGGTCCAACCGCGCAACATTGGCTGGGTACAGATCCACTTGGCCGCGATGTTTTAACGCGACTAATCTTTGGAGCGCGAGTTGATTTAGCTATCGGTTTACTTGCAGTTGTACTTCCTTACATCATTGGTGTTTCACTGGGTCTTCTCACTGGATGGCTCGGTGGGCGTACTGATTCAATCATCATGCGTATCGTTGACACTGTTATTGCATTCCCATTTTATGTTCTTGCAATTGCACTAGTCTTTATCTTCGGTCCTGGCATTAAGAGCATCATCGTTGCGATTACTTTGGTTGGTTGGGTTGCCTACTGCCGAATTGTCCGCGCAAATGTGCTCGTTGCTAAAGAGCAGGATTATATTCATGCAGCGCGCCTTACAGGCTTGCCAGCATCGCGAATTCTTCGTCGCCATATGTTGCCTAACGTAATTTCACAATCCATCGTCTTCGCAATGAGCGATATTGTTCTTAGTATTTTGGCGATTGTTTCACTCGGTTACTTAGGCCTCGGAGTACCAGTGCCTACAGCTGAATGGGGCTCAATGATCCAAGAGGGCCAGGGTTACATCACCCAACAATGGTGGCTCGCTACCGTTCCTGGACTGATGGTTGTTTACGTTGGTTTCTCACTCTCACTCATTGGCGACGGCCTTGTCGCACGCTTGGAGCGCTAGATGACTACGCCGCTGATTTCCGTACAAGACCTTTCCGTTGAGATTAAGACAGATCGCGGATTACTTAAAGCGATTCGTGGGGTCTCATTTGATATCAATCCTGGAGATTCAATCGGCATCGTCGGTGAATCTGGATCTGGAAAATCAATTACCCTCAAAGCGATTCTTGGACTATTGCCAAGCAACGCCGAAATTTCTGCTGGAAAGATATTTATCGAAGGAGTTGATGTAACGACTCTGAGCCCGAAGAAACGTCGTGCACTTCTTTCGGAAAACACCGGAATGATTTTTCAAGATGCAATTGCAGCCCTGAACCCTGTCATCAAGATCGGCGAGCAGATTGCTGAAGTCCCTCGCTATCGACTTGGTAAGACCAAGGAAGAAGCAAAGGCGATCGCTCTTTCTCTCATGGAGAAAGTTGGCATCACGGATGGTGAATCTCGATACGACTTATATCCACACCAATTATCAGGCGGACTTCGCCAGCGTATTGCCATTGCTATTGCGCTCTCTGGTAGCCCAAAAATACTTTTCTGTGATGAGCCAACAACAGCCCTTGATGTAACCATTCAAGCTCAGGTACTTCGCCTCCTGCGCGAACTTCGCCTCAACTCGGGCCTTGGAATTGTTTTCGTTACTCACGACCTTGCCGTCGTTAACGAACTCTGTGATGACATCAGAGTTATGTATGCAGGTCGCTTTGTTGAATCAGGCACCGTGCAGACAACTTTTAAAGAACCAACACATCCTTATACATTCTCACTTCTCAAAGCTGCGCCAGATCCTGATCAATCTGTTCATCGCCTCTTTACAATCTCAGGTGAAGCGCCAAACCTAACCCAGCCAGTTGTCGGTTGCCCCTTTGCTCCTCGTTGCTTTAGCGCATCTGCTCATTGCCTCGTCTCTGAGCCAGAGTTACTGCCGATTGCCAACTCTAAGAGCGCTTGTTTTAACTCAGCCGACCACACCAAGTGGGCAGCGGAGGATTCACGGAATGGTGTCGCTCGATGAGTCAATCAGTTATTTCAGCACAGGATCTTGTAAAGCACTTTGCCAAGCGCCAATCCATCGTTGATCGCCTCCGTAAAAAAGAGATCTTCAATGTACCTGCAATTGATGGCGTGACCCTTGATCTTCAAGCCGGTG
This sequence comes from Candidatus Nanopelagicaceae bacterium, assembly GCA_947478965.1. GTDB lineage: Bacteria > Actinomycetota > Actinomycetes > Nanopelagicales > Nanopelagicaceae > Planktophila. The sequence continues at coordinate 2,430 of CANJXW010000105.1, forward strand.
AAACACTTGGTCTAGTTGGCGAGTCAGGTTGTGGAAAATCAACTCTCGGTCGCACACTCGTTGGGTTGTATAAAGCAACTTCAGGAGTAATCGAACTTGGTGATAAAGCAGTTGGAGAAGAACGCACACTTGAAGAGCGCCGTAATGTGCAGATGGTCTTTCAAGATCCATTCTCATCACTCAACCCACGTATGACTGTCGGCCAGGTTCTGCGTGAAGCTCTTACATTTCACAAGCTCGTTCCAGCAGATAAAGTTGAAGAGCGTTGTCTCGAACTTCTCTCTATCGTTGGACTTCCCAAAGAAGCCCTTGGCTCATATCCACGTCAGTTCTCTGGCGGACAACGCCAGCGCATCGGTATTGCGCGCGCACTTGCTCTCGAGCCAAAGATTCTGATTGCAGATGAAGTTGTATCTGCGCTCGATGTTTCTGTTCAGGCATCAGTTGTAAATCTCTTGATGGATCTCAAAAGAGATCTCGGCCTAACAATGCTCTTTATCTCGCACAACATCGCAGTTGTTCGCCAAGTAAGCGATCGCATCGCCGTTATGTACCTAGGCCGCATTGTTGAAGTAGGACCTACCGAGCAGGTATTTAATAATCCTTCTCACCCTTACACAAAACTTCTTTTGAGTTCGGTACCAAAGATGACATCGGGATCACAGATCTCTTCAGCTCCAAGTGGAGAATTGCAATCCATTAAAAGTGCGATGGTTGGCTGTCGGTTCCGCAGCCGTTGTCCTGTCGCAGTTGATGCTTGCGCAACAGTAGATCCAAATCTAAAGCTCGTGGAAGGAACCCATCAGGCAGCCTGCCTCCTGGTTTAAAATTAGGAAGTTCTAAGAAAGAGGCGCAACGTGGCGACCAAGTTCAGTCCAATTATTATTGGCAGCGAACGCAGCGAAGCAGGAATTCCTGCAGCGATGGAGATACTTCGCGCAGGTGGCAGCGCACTTGATGCTGTCGAACGAGGACTTCGACTTTGTGAAGATAACCTCGCAGATCATTACATCGGAACGGGCGGGCTTCCCAACGCTCGCGGAATCGTCGAACTAGATGCGTCCATCATGGTTGGTTCTACACGTGCATTCGGTGCGGTCGGTGCGGTCAAGAATTACGCAAATCCCATTTCAATTGCTCGCAAAGTTCTAGAAGAGCTCCCGCAACATTCACTGCTTGTTGGTGAGGGCGCAGAAGAGTTCGCAAAATATATGGGATTCCCAACTGCGGAACTCTTAACTCCTGAATCAAAGCAACTTTGGCTCAAGCAACTCAAGAGCGTTAACGAAGAATCAATCGAAGGCGAAAACACCAAGGCGACA
>CANJXW010000106.1 GCA_947478965.1 Candidatus Nanopelagicaceae bacterium
AAGAAAGTTTCCTGTTGTTTCAACCATTGTTGCTCGCGAATTAAGAACGAGAATAAGCGCGCGGCGTTCAGTCACAACACCTAACGGTTCGTAGGTGGCGTTGAGCACAAGGGTGCGCGACATTTCCACTCCAGTTCCAGCGCACGAGATGCGCTGATTGGATTATCTTGCACTAAAAAGCCAAGACGCGGGGGTATTTATTGGGGAGTTTTAGGTAAAGAATTGGTTAGAGTCAGAGCCATGAGCGAGCAGGCACGTAATTTTCTCGAATGGTTAAGCGGGGCACCATTGCGCGTGATCTGCGTCCTCGTCGGCGTCTGGGTGGCACGGGCTATTGGCAATCGCGCCATTACTCGCGCGGTTGGTCGATTGGCAACGGCCGATCTCAAGCGCGGCCCAGGTACAACAAAGCGTCAGGCAGAGCGAGCTCGTACAACAGGTTCAGTTCTCTCATCAATCCTAAATGCAGCAATTTGGATTATCGGTATCGGAATGATTCTCGGTGAATTCGGATTTAATCTTGGACCAGTGATCGCATCAGCTGGCGTCATCGGAGTTGCAATTGGACTTGGCGCCCAGACACTTGTGCGCGATGTAATCTCAGGAATATTTATGTTAATCGAAGATCAATACGGAGTCGGCGATAAAATTAAAGTTCTCGCTGTCGAAGGAATCGTAGAAAAAGTTGGTCTTCGAATTACAACTGTTCGCGATGCCGATGGAACACTTTGGTATGTCCGTAACGGAGAAATTCTTCTCCTTGGAAATGGATCCCAGAACTAACTTTCTTGATTGACCATCGAGTGAGCGGCCATTTCAAAGTAACCCTCTAACTGAGTTCGATGGATTTGATCTATCTCCATGCCCGAGAGCGCCTCGTTCATGCACGATAACCACGCATCTCTTGCTGCAATATCGATGTGAAAACCTGCATGGCGCATGCGAAGTCGCGGATGTCCACGTTCTTCTGAATACGTTGATGGCCCGCCCCAGTATTGCTCCATAAACATTAAGAGGCGCTTTGCTGCGCCCTTCATATCTGACTCTGGATACATGGGCCTAAGAATTTCATTCGTTGCAACGAGTGCATAGAAGTGCGAAACGAGTTCTGTAAAGAAAGCCTCGCCCCCTACTTCTTCATAAAAGGTTGTCACGATAGAAGTTCTTCCCTCGTCTTATCCTTTGCAATTTTCATAACAAAATAGGAACAGAGAACACACATAATTCCACTTGCGTAAAAAGCTGCGGCGTAATCACCAAGCTTGACTCGGACAATCGCTGCGCCGAAAGCGGCGAAAGACCCGCCAATCTGATGTGCTGCAAAAACCCATCCATAGACAACGGTTCCACGCTGTGGTCCCAAAATAGCGCGACAGAGCATGATTGTTGGCGGGACGGTTGCAACCCAATCAAGACCATAAAAAATAACAAAGACAAGTGTTGATGGATGCATAGAACTAAAGAGAATTGAGGGAAGAAGAAAGAGCGAAAGTCCACGACTTAAATAATAGATGGCAAGTAATTTTCTTGGATCGTAACGATCGGTAAGCCATCCACTTGCAAAGGTGCCGATGACATCGAAAACACCAACAAGGGCTAAGAGGCTTGCCGCAGTTGTTTGTCCCATTCCATGATCGTGCGCTGCGGGAATAAAGTGCGTTCCGACCAGTCCGCTCGTTGATAGACCGCACACAAAGAACGATCCGGTGAGGTACCAAAAATCTCTTATCTTGCTCGCCTCTTTGAGGGTTTCGATTGCAAGTCTTGCTGCACCGATCTCGCTCTTTGCAGGTGGCTGCCAATCAAGTGGCGCTCCATAAGGAAGGAGACCGATATCTGCTGGTTTTTCTCGCAGAAGGAAGAAGATAAAGGGAACAACGGCAAGGGCAAAGAGTGAGATCGTCATTGAGACGCTCTTCCAGCCAAATGTCTCTGCTAAATGTGACAAGCCAGGTAAGAAAATCAATTGGCCGGTAGCTGTTGCGCTGGTAAGTAAACCTAGAACGAGTCCACGTCGCTCAACAAACCAAGTATTTGCAACTGTTGCAGCAAAGACTAAAGCCATCGATCCTGTGCCAACTCCGACCACGATGCCCCATAGAAGAATCATGTGCAGGGGCGTTTGCATAAAGACGGTAAGTCCAGAGCCGATGCTCACTGATGTCAGAGCGGTAATCACGACCTTGCGGATACCGAACTTCTCCATAAGGGCCGCTGCAAAGGGAGCTACAAAACCAAAGAGCAGAACATTTATTGCGATTGCAAGAGAAATATCAGAACGGCTCCAACCCATTGAATCTTCAAGTGGACCGATGAGAACCGAAGGCGCGGATCTAAAGCCTGCAGTCGCCATGAGCGTTACATATGTCACTCCGATTGCAACCCAACCAGGATGGAAGCTGCGGACTCGTGGTGAGGGTTTAATCGGAGTAGAAGTCACTTAAATATCCTCCATATTTGCCTCAAGGAAGCTGCGCTCGGTAGCAGTAAGTGGGCGTGATTTTTTAGTTTCAAGGGAGATCATGACTTGAACGGTCTTAGCTTTCGCAAAGAGCGTTCCGCCTGAAGATATCTCAAATCCCATGACAAATGAAGAATTGCCGATCGAATCAACCCAAAGGTCGACATCAACAAAGCGTCCACCTTCGTATATCGGTGCGATGAAATCAATATCAGCTTTTGCGACAACCATTTCAACAATTGTTGGGGTTTCGTTGCGATCGGTAAATTGAACAAATGCCCATTGAAAGCGAGCTTCCTGGATATACGTCAAATACTTTGCATTATTGACATGACCAAATGCATCGATGTCATCCCATCGAACAAACTGTTGATTATGAAAACGCATTACCGTGTCAGTTTTCTATACGTTGCACGATGAGGACGAGCGGCATCTGCACCAAGACGAGAGATCTTATTTTCCTCGTAAGATTCGAAGTTTCCTTCAAACCAGAACCAGGTTGAATCACCTTCGTAAGCCAAAATGTGCGTCGCTACTCGGTCGAGGAACCAACGATCGTGAGAGATCACAACTGCGCAACCAGGAAATTCCAGCAGAGCATTTTCGAGTGACCCAAGTGTTTCAACATCAAGGTCGTTCGTTGGCTCATCGAGAAGCAAGAGGTTTCCACCTTGCTTGAGAGTCAACGCTAAGTTAAGACGGTTTCGCTCTCCACCAGAGAGAATTCCTGCCTTCTTCTGTTGATCCGGTCCCTTAAATCCAAAGGCAGATACATAAGCGCGAGAAGGCATTTCGACCTGTCCAACCTTGATGTAATCCAAACCATCAGAGACAACTTCCCAGAGAGTCTTTAGTGGATCGATTCCGCTACGAGACTGATCAACGTAGGCAATCTTTACCGTCTCGCCAATTTTCACTGCGCCAGAATCTGCTGACTCGAGTCCCATGATGGTCTTAAAGAGAGTGGTCTTTCCAGCACCGTTTGGCCCAATAATTCCAACAATTCCGTTACGGGGAAGAGTAAATGAGAGATCATCGATGAGAAGGCGATCATCAAATCCCTTAGAGAGATGATCTACTTCGACAACAATATTTCCAAGGCGTGGGCCAGGTGGAATCTGAATCTCTTCGAAATCTAACTTACGCATCTTGTCTGCTTCGGCAGCCATCTCTTCATATCGCGCAAGACGCGATTTAGATTTGGCCTGGCGACCCTTAGCATTTTGGCGAACCCAATCGAGTTCTTCTGCAAGACGCTTCGCACGCTTTGCATCTTTCTGG
>CANJXW010000107.1 GCA_947478965.1 Candidatus Nanopelagicaceae bacterium
ATCCGGTATCAAAGGGATCTTGGTTCTGCCACTTCTGCGATATTCCATCACGTATTTCAGGTGAGCCTTGCGCAATTGCTTCACGATAAAAATTAAGTGCAGTAATAGCCATAGGTGAGTCAACAAATACCGGGAGAGGTGGAATCTTCTTCTTCTCTATTAACTCTCGCAGAGCGATGAGGATTACCTCTGTTCTATCGATAGCAAATGCTGGAATGAGGATTGATCCACCTCGGGCAATTGCTGCTCTAATTTCTATCGCAAATGCATCTGGTGGATCTTCATGAGTTCGATCGCCATAGGTTGATTCAGTAATGACAGCATCTACGTGAAGTTCTGGTGGATTATCAGGTGGAGTTAAAAGAGGATGCTGATCTCGTCCAAGGTCACTCGTAAAGAGAAAAGTCTTTCCATCGAGTTCGACCAAGACATAAGCAGATCCCAAGATATGCCCCGAGCGGAAGAAGGTTACGTAGCCATTTTCTGTTACTTGTACTCGTGAGTGAAAAGGAATTGGTTTAAGTAAGGCAAGCGCATCTTCAACATCACCAGCGTCATATAAAGCTTGAGTATTTTCTCGTTTTTTACCTTTATGATCTTGAGCGCTCTTTTCATCTTCAGCTTGCAGATGAGCTGAATCACGGAGAATTACACCCACAAGTTTTTCTGTATAAGGAGTGCAGATCACCTGCTTTGCATATCCCTCTTTTACAAGCAGCGGAAGGAAGCCGCTGTGATCAAAGTGAGAATGAGAAAGGACGATCGCATCAATCGTTGAGATATCTACTGGGAAAGGTGCGTAATTCTTCTTTCTCTCAGATTCAAGCCCTTGGAACATTCCACAATCAACGAGAATTTTGCCCGACTTGCCGGAGATGAGGAATCGACTGCCCGTAACTGATTCTGTGGCCCCTAGAAAGGCAATACTCACGGGGCTCATTTGCCAACTTTATCGATTGGAAATTTAGTAGCTTCGAGATTGAGCCTCTGGATGAGGTGCTGGCCCCATAATCTTCGATGAAAATAGAATAGCCTTACCTTATGATCTCAACGCTTGAATGGTTCCTCACAATTGGTTTACTTTCGACTGTAATCGCCTTGGATTTATTTGTGGCGGTGGTTCGAAGGAATAAGGACACATCGACCTTTGAGGCAGGCTTTTGGACCATCTTTTACATTGGAGCAGCAATAATTTTTGGTTTGCTGATGCCACGTTGGGCTAGTCAGCAAGCGAGTAAAGAATTCTTTGCAGGATGGCTTACCGAGTACGCGCTCTCTGTGGATAATATTTTCGTCTTCATCATCATCCTTGCGACTCTGAAGATCGAGCGCCAGAAGCAGCATTTAGTTTTGTTATTAGGAATCCTTCTCACCATTGGAATTCGCGGATTGTTGATTCCTGCAGGTGCAACTGTTATCTCTCGCTTTGGCAGCATCTTCTTTCTCTTCGGTGCATTCCTTATTTACACTGCATACTCCCTTGCTACAGAGAACGAGGAAGACGAGTGGAAAGAAGGCAAGGTTGTTGCGATCTTGCGCAGTCGAGGATTTAGTACCTTCACAATTGCACTTGTTGCCCTTGGTCTTACCAATCTACTGTTCTCGCTCGATTCGATCCCGGCAATTTTTGGCCTCACCAAAGATCCCTATGTTGTGACGACTGCAAATATCTTCGCTCTCATGGGGCTTCGCCAGCTCTATTTCCTTCTCGAGAGTTTGCTTGCTCGCTTGATCTACCTATCAAAAGGGCTCTCATTTATCCTTGCCTTTATTGGGGTCAAAATGATCTTTGAGGCTTTCATCCAAATTCATGTCACTAAAATCGGTGGCGTCGGCGTCCCTGAAATTTCCCTCGAAGCTAGCCTCGGAACCATCTTGTTGAGCCTTGCCGTTACCGCTGCCGCAAGCTTGTATTCAACGAGGGCGAGCAAAGTCTCCCTAAAGCTCTAGCCGCTCCGTAGGATCAAATGACTAGGGATTTTCCTAGTAAAGGTCCTAGAGGTATCCCTCATGTAAGCGTATTTGACGGATTTGTCCCGAATTAGTCACCTCATATTGATTGCTTACTGACTCACAGGGGGTTACCCTTGCCAAAATGTCATCCACAACCTTAAAACCACCGAGCCCAACCGTGGCCACAGGGATACTCGTCAGTAGAGGTCCTCGTCAGCTTGCGTGGCGCCGTTTTAAGAAGAATAAAGTTGGCGTTGCATCCCTCGTTACCTCCCTCTTCTTTGTCTCAGCTGCAGTTTTTGCCCCGTTCATTGCATGGGCGATCAATATCGATCCCAATGAACGCGATAGCGCAATGATCACCGAGCGCGGTCAAACCATCGGACGATTTGGTGGAATGAGTTGGGATCATCCCCTTGGCGTTGAACCAGGCATTGGATATGACCTACTTGCACGCCTTATTTATGGCGCTCGCATATCTTTCCTTGTTGCAGCTATTGCAACGATCTCGACTGTTTTTATCGGATTAATGATGGGGGTCATAGCAGGATATTTCCGCGGCCGAGTAGATAGTGTCCTCGGGCGATTCACAGATTTCCTTCTGGCCTTCCCATCTTTCTTCATGATTATCGCTTTGAGCGCACCGATGATTGCGCGTATTGAAAAATCTGGAATCGCTCGCGATAACGGAGCCAGAGTTATGTACCTCATCATTATCTTGGCTCTCTTTGGGTGGCCATACTTCTCACGAATTATGCGCTCGCAAGTACTGTCACTTCGCGAAAGAGATTTCGTTCTTGCAGCGCGCGCACTTGGGGCAACTCACCGCCGCGTAATTTTCAAGGAACTTCTTCCAAATCTTTGGACGCCAGTAATTGTTTATCTCTCACTTGCACTTCCTGGCTATCTTGCAGCTGAAGCTGTGTTTTCATATCTAGGAATTGGAGTTCAACCTCCAGCGGCTACTTGGGGATTACTTATCTCGGACTCCATTAAATATGTATTGAGCGAACCAACGTATTTCTTTATTCCATCGGTTTCACTCATTCTCGTCGTTCTTTCATTTAACTTACTTGGAGATGCAATCCGCGATGCACTCGATCCAAAGAGTGAGACAACATAAGAATTCCCTTCATACATGCATGATGTAGGGATGTAATACCCAACCTAAAAGGAGAACACATGTTCACACTCAAGAGCACGAAGGGCAAAGCAGCAGCAGCTGTGGCAGCCTTTGCTGTACTTGCAGGCGGACTTGCTGGTTGTTCAAATTCTGGCGCTTCATCAGGTGGAACGATCACCTATTTGACGCACTCAGAAGCATGGACCCACGCAGATCCAAACCGTAACTACACAGGACAGCACATCGCTTGGTTCGGTTCATACATGCACCGCACCTTGACCGCCTATGCTCGCGCAGCAGGCGCAGCAGGTTCAGCTGTTGTACCAGACCTCGCAACTGACACAGGTCGCTCTTCAAATGGCAACAAGACATGGGAGTTCACACTCCGTGACGGCGTTACATTCGAAGATGGTTCAGCGATCACTTGCGAAGATATCAAGTACGGTGTTTCACGTACATTCGCAACAGACATCATTACAGATGGCCCAACATATGCAATCTCAATGCTTGATATTCCAAAGGCAGAAGATGGTTCATCTGTTTACAAGGGTCCATACTCAACAAAGGACAACGACACAGCTGCGTACGATAAGGCTGTTACATGTTCTTCAGACAACAAGACAATTACATTTAACTTGTCTCGTTCAGTCGGCCCA
>CANJXW010000108.1 GCA_947478965.1 Candidatus Nanopelagicaceae bacterium
AGCGATGTGGGAGGGGCTCTTCTCACCCGCACCCACGACTTCTGCAGGACGAGTCCTCTTATCGGAGTGGCCAGAGAGCGCCCTTCGCGAGAAGTGGACGGGGGAGGAGTTACAGGCAGCAGGTGGCGCTCGCCATTTTACAAGTACCGATGAATTCCTCGCCGTTCTTGCAGAGATTCGAAAGACGGGTTACAGCATCGTTGATGAAGAGTTTGAACTCGGAGTCGTTGGTTGTTCTGCGCCGGTGCGCGATCCTGGCGGGCGAATCATTGCAGTAATAAATGTTGGTGCGCCAAAACTTAGACTGGGTCCACAACTGCAACAAGCAGCGGTGATTACACGAAAAGCTGCGCGCGAACTATCTGCAGCACTTGTTACGCCGCATTAATATTTAGAAAAATTTTTAACGAACGCTGCGCATCACAGCAGTTACTTTGCCGAGAATCTCGCAAAAATCGCCATTTATAGGCTCAAAAGCAGGGTTTGCGGGCAAGAGCCAGATGTGTCCATTTTTACGTGAAAATGTTTTTACCGTTGCTTCGCCATCAATCATCGCTGCAACAATTTCGCCGTTGTTGCAATCTTTCTGTTCGCGAATAACAACGTAATCTCCATCGCAGATAGCTGCATCAATCATGGATTCGCCAACAACTTTAAGCATATAGAGATTGCCTTTGCCGACAAGTGTTTCAGGTAGCGCAAATGTTGATTCGATATTTTGTTCTGCAGTAATTGGGCCACCTGCTGCGATGCGACCAACGAGAGGAACGTTCTTTGTTGGTTCAGTTTCAACCGCAGATTCTTGGCCAGGCATCGTTACTTCAAGGACGCCACCGCGAGTTGGGTGAGGGGTAATAAAACCTTTATCTTCAAGGATTTGAAGTTGGTATTTCACCGAGGCAGGTGAGGAGAGGCCAGCAGCAGCTGCGATCGCGCGCATCGATGGCGGGAATCCTTCGCTACGCATGCTCTCTTGGATAACCTGCAAGATCTTGAGTTGGCGCGCGCTGAGACCTGATCCATCAGCGCCTTCACTGATTTCTGGGGTGGCTGGAGCAGACTTTTTAGGGGATGTACTCATGGCTATAGGGTGACACGAGAACGAAGAAAAATCAAACATATGTTCGAAAATAACTTGCCGATGTCAGTGGGGTGCGCTTTAATTGTCCTAGTTCGAACAACTGTTCGAACACCTTCCCCAAGGTAGCACCAGCAGGAGAAAACCATGAGCACTATCTCAATCGATAACTACGGCGCTAAAACCCTTATAAATCAAGGGTTTTCACAGCAGGGCAATCTCGCCAATCCGTCTGGCATAGCGTTAAATCGCCGTGGTCGCCTTGCCCGTACCCTCGTGGTTCTCTCACTTGCTGTTGTTCTAGCAAGCCTCCTAGGTTTTAAAGCTGGGGCAGGTACGCCTGATCTCGTTGGCGCTCCAACTTCCTTTATCGAGCTCACCGTGGCGCCCGGAGATACTCTCTGGTCCCTTGCCACCCGAATGGCAGGCGGGGCAGATGTTCGCGCCCTCGTCGATGAGATCGAATCCGTGAACTCACTTCCCGGGGCAAGCGTCGAAGCTGGCCAGAAGATCCGTATTCCCCTCCACTAGTACGAAGATTCTCCCTCTGCTAGCCTTTACTTATGGTAAATAAGGTAAAGGCTAAGAAGAAGGATGTAAAAATTCCTTTGCGTCGCATTGGTCGCACATCCACAAGTCGGATTAGCGCAAAGAATCAAGTGACAGTACCTGTAGATATTCTTCGCGCTATGGATTTACATGCAGGCGATGAGGTTGAATTCCGAGCCAATGACGCTGGTTTTATCGAGTTATCTCTTGTAAGAAGAAACTCTTTAGTTGATATGGCTGGTCGGTATGGTGATGTGTTTAAGAACTTTGATCTCGAAAAGGAACGCGAATCGTGGAATCGGTAGTTCTCGATTCATCGGCGGTGATCGCCTTTCATAATCCTTTTGATGTACATCATCAGAGCATCGTCGCCGCGATAAGTCAGTCGCGAGCCCGTTTTCAGATATCGACGGTGACGGTAATGGAGTCCCTTGTAGCTTGTGCTCGAGTCTCCGAAAAGGTTGCAGGGGCGATGCTCGCCGACTTAACAACCTGTTACGGCCCTTTTCTTTCAATGGATGCCGAGGTAGCCGTGATCGCCTCACGCCTTCGCGCAACAGGCTCCCTTTCAACCCCAGATGCGATCATTAGCGCGAGCGCGACCAAAGCTGGCGCGACCCTATGGACCTTCGATGCACGCCTAGCCAAGGCTCACAAAGGAGCTCGGTTGCTCGAATAAGGACGACACGCGGGGCCCTCGAGCCTTTCATCACGCAAACTCTAGAGATTTGGTTTACAGTTCCCACTATATATAGGGGTCAAAGTCACTAAAACTTCCATAAGTAGTGTTTCTACGGTAGTTTAGCGAATTCGCCCTTAGCGCCAATATTTCGAAGTTGTGGGATCTATGAAAGGAGACACGCCGAGATGATCTGCCCGTTCTGCCGACATGATGACTCTCGCGTTGTCGATTCAAGACCTATCGAAGATGGCACTCAGATCCGCCGCCGCCGCGAATGTCCGCAATGTGGCCAGAGATTTTCTACTCAAGAGGTAGCCCTGCTCAATATCATCAAGCGCAGCGGTGCAACCCAACCCTTTAGCCGTGAGAAGGTCCTCGTTGGCGTTCGCAAAGCGTGCCAAGGTCGTCCGGTCAATGAAGATGACCTCATCCTCCTCGCCCAGCGCGTAGAAGAGACCCTTCGCAGCACAGGACAAGCGGAAATTGAAGCTCAAGAGGTCGGCATGGCAATTCTTGCGCCACTTCGCGAACTCGATGAGGTCGCCTACCTGCGTTATGCCTCGGTATACCGTAACTTTACCTCCCTTGAAGATTTCGAAGGAGAGATCGCTTTACTGCGAGCTATTCCTTCGAGTGCGAATTCCCACAGCACACAGCAACAGAGCACGCAGCAAATCAGTACTGAAAAAATAGGTAATGAAAAAATAGGTAGCCCCCTGCGTAATTCCCCAATTACACAGGTTTCAGATAACGATAGAACTATGGCAAAAAAGCAAAGATAAAAGCAGTACTTAATAATTAATAACCACCAGATAACTAATGAAGACGGGGAAATACAGATGTCAGATACGGTCATCAATCGACCAGCCAAGGCAAAGACCGGTAAAGGTCTTTCAATCGAACGCATTTACACCAATGAAGGCGTACACCCATACGATGAAGTGACGTGGGAACGTCGCGATGTATTGCAGAGCAACTGGAAGACAGGCGAGACTGTCTTCGAACAGCGCGGTGTTGAGTACCCAGATTTCTGGTCAGTGAATGCTTCAACAATCGTTACAACAAAGTATTTCCGCGGCGCAGTCGGCGCAGAAAATCGCGAATGGTCTCTCAAGCAGGTCATCGATCGCGTTGTTCTGACCTATGCAAAAGCAGGAAAAGAATATGGATATTTTGCAACAGATAAAGATGCAGAGATCTTCGAGCACGAGCTCACACATATGCTCTTGCACCAGATCTTCTCCTTTAACTCCCCAGTATGGTTTAACGTCGGAACAGCTTCACCACAGCAAGTAAGCGCATGCTTCATCTTGTCGGTTGATGACACGATGGAGAGCATCCTCAACTGGTACCGCGAAGAAGGAATGATCTTCAAGGGCGGATCAGGAGCTGGACTTAACCTTTC
>CANJXW010000109.1 GCA_947478965.1 Candidatus Nanopelagicaceae bacterium
CTGCAGGAACAAGGGCGCGTTTAAAACCTAGACGATATGCCTCGGCTAGACGACGGGATACACCGCTAACTTTACGAATTTCACCTGCAAGATCGACTTCACCGATTGCAACTAAATCTGCAGGAAGCGCTAAACCCTTCGCCGCGGATGCAACGGCAAGTGCAAGTGCAAGATCTGCAGCAGGTTCAGACATCTTCATACCGCCAACAGTCGCTGCATAAACATCGCGGCCACCGATGCGAACGTTTGCACGAAGTTCGAGAACAGCCAGCGTCATTGATGTACGCGCAGAATCAAGTCCGCTTGTTACCCGGCGAGCATTACCAAAATCATTTTCACGGCCTTGGCTAACTAAGGCTTGAATCTCAGCAAGGAGTGGACGTCGTCCTTCAAGGGTGACAGTTACGCAGGTGCCAGGAACTGGCTCGGCATGACGCGATGTAAAGAGACCAGTTGGATCAAGAACGCTATCGATTCCTGTATCGCTGAGATCAAAGCAACCAACTTCATCACTTGCACCAAATCGATTTTTAATTGCTCTGATTAGTCGAAGGCGCGAATGGCGCTCTCCTTCAAATTGGAGAACAACGTCAACAATATGTTCGAGCAGACGCGGGCCAGCTATCGATCCATCTTTTGTTACATGGCCAACCAAGAGAAGAGTTATATCGCGATCTTTACAGATGCGAATAAGTGCGCCTGCAACTTCGCGTACTTGGGTAACGCCACCAGGTGCACCATCTGCAGTTGAGCTTCCAATTGTTTGCACGCTATCGATAATGAGTAGTTGTGGTTTTACCGTATCGATATGTGCAATGACTGCGCCAAGATCGGTTTCGGATGCAAGAAAGAGTTGAGGATCAATTGCATTGATACGTTCGGCGCGAAGTCGCACCTGTGATGCAGATTCTTCACCGCTGATATAGAGAGATGCGATTCCCTTTGAGGCGCTTTGCGCAGCAACAGAGAGTAAGAGCGTCGACTTTCCAACCCCGGGTTCGCCAGCGAGCAAGATTGCAGCGCCAGGTACAAGGCCACCACCGAGTACGCGATCGAGTTCAGAGACGCCAGTTGGGCGGGCTTTTGCAGCCGAGAGATCGACTTCACCGATCGGTGTTGCTGCGCGAGTGACAGATCCTGCAACAAGTGAGAGTTTCTTTGGCGCAGCTATCTCTTCAACGCTGCCCCATGCCTGGCATTCGCCACATCGACCAACCCATTTTTGGGATGTCCATCCGCATTCTGCGCAGCGAAATGGATCCTTCTCGACTTTAGCCATGTGGGTAAGACTAGGGGTTAGGGGTGACTACTTTCCAGCAGCAACGGATGCTGGGTGTTGAATCACAAAGAGAGGTAGTGAGCGCGCCTGCGCATCACGAATTCCAGCAACGCGCTTATCGCAGAGTTCGGCCAACATTGCGTAGGCATCTTGGCCCATCATCGCTTGGAGTTCAGTGCGATTTGAGATGTAGACGGGTTCGCTTCCGACATGTGCATCGGTATTGCTTGTGCAGTACCAATCAAAGTCATCTCCGCCATCGCCCCATGCAAGGCGTTCGTACTCTCCGATAACGGTAATTGAATATTCACGCTCGCCAACTTCGCGAGTTTCGTAACTTCTGCGAAGTGGAAGCTGCCAACATACATCTGGCTTTGTATCTACAAAGTGACGGTTCTCTTTTTGAGCAAGATGATGGAGAACGCATCCGAATGAACCTGTAAACCCTGGAGCTTCGTAACCTTTTCGATTGAGGAAGATACATGCTTCATCAACTGTTCGAGTCTTGCGCTCTTTATCTTCATCAATATCCGTAATACGCAATTGGCCATTTGGTTTCTTTGGTTGCGCTTGTTCAAAGAACTGCCACATTTCTGGGGTGAGATCTGCTGCAGCTTTACGTACTCGCTCTTCATCGTCGCTATCAGAGTACATAGCTCCTTCTGTGCAACAACCATCATTCGGGCGATCTTTAAAGACGCCTTGGCAGCCATCGCCGTAAATACAGGTCCAGAAAGATGTGAGCCAGGTGAGGTCACATTTGAAAATTTCCATAGCATCATTGGGATCTGTGAACTCGACCCAATCGCGTGCAAAACCTGGCTTTATTTCGGACATAGTCGCAGAGCCTACGCGTACTCTTTCACTATGGCTAATTCGAATTCCACTCTCACCTTCAGTGTCGGCGTCATTGGGGCAGGAGTCATGGGCGAGGCGCTCATTGCAGCTCTCCTGAAATTTGGGGTACCAGCGACATCAATACTCTTTACTGAAAAGCGCCTAGAGCGCGCAGATGAGTTAGTAGATAGATATGGAATAACTTCTGCTGATCTCACAAATACTGTGAAATCAAGCGATGTCATCTTGCTCGTTATGAAGCCTCAAGATATGCAGAGCGTTCTCGATGAGATTAAAGCTGATATTAAAGATGGCGCTTTGGTCGTAACTTTTGCAGCTGGCAAGAAGATTGATTTCATTACTCAGGTACTTGGAACTTCTCATCCAGTTATTCGCGTAATGCCTAATACCCCCTTGCTCGTAGGTGCAGGAATGTCTGCCATTTCACTGGGTGCAGGCGTATCTTCAGACCAGCGCGCTTTTGTTCGAGGGTTCCTTGAAGGAACAGGTCGCGCTATCGAGGTAGCTGAGGAACTCCAAGATGCCGTTACGGCAACAAGTGGTTCAGGGCCAGCATATTTCTTCGCTTTCGTTGAGGCGATGGTATCTGGAGCAACAGCGCTTGGGCTCTCACACTCGGATGCAACAACTCTTACTATTCAAACAATAGTCGGCGCTGCAAAACTTCTCGATGAGTCAGAAGATTCTCCAACGACTCTCCGTGAGAAAGTTACGAGTCCCAATGGAACAACTGCAGCTGCTATTAAATCTTTTGACGAATCATCACTACAAAAAATTATTGCAGAAGCTATGAAAGCTGCTTATGTTCGCTCACAAGAACTTGCCTGAAAACCATGCGTAAATCGCTCACCCTCGCTTTTGTAATCTTGCTGGCGTTGACGCCACAAGCGACTGCTGCCCCAAAGCCACTTGTCTTAAAACCAATCACTGTGATTGGAGATGCAATGGGCGCAGAGAGCGCTTTGATTTCAGGTAAGACGATTATCACCTATGAAAATATTGAAGGTACTTCACTAGATATTAAAGTCATGGGACGGGATCTTTCAGGAAAAGTCCTTTGGAATACCGTCATTGAGTCAGGAAGCGATGAGATTGCAACGGCAGCAACTCTAGATTCGCAAGGCAATATCTGGATAGCTGGCGCATCCTCGCATGCAGCAATAGTTGAGACAACAACCGTCGTTGAAAATCCGATCAATATTGATGGGGTCGTTGTTGAAACTCAAAGTGCAACAAGAGGAGATCTCAATACCCTTAATGTGTGGCAGATTACTCCGCTTGGTGAAACAAAAACGTATCTATCACTTGCTATGGATTCACCCCTACTGGTCAACGGTATTTCATCTAGCGCCTCAGGAATAAGTCTGATCGCTACGAGCGAAGCTGGATCAGTTCTTATCAGCGCTAAGAGTGATGGCTCCTTTACCAAATCAATCACAATCGGCACTAGTAAAACTAGCCTTCAATTGATACATCGTAATAGCGATGGCAGTGCACATATTTTTGGATCCAGTTCAGAGACCCTTGGGGGTAAGAAAGC
>CANJXW010000110.1 GCA_947478965.1 Candidatus Nanopelagicaceae bacterium
CGATGAAGTGGCTGCCCCAATCGAAGATTGCTCCGCCAGATACTTCAGCATCTGAATGCCAAAACGCACATGGCTTTGAATACCCGCCAACGAAACTTTCGTAATGAAATACTTCGCCGATTTCTCCGCCATCAATCAACTTCTTCATCGTCAAGAAATCCACGTCATATCGACGGTTCTGATAAACAACCAAGAGAAGCCCCGCGTTCTTCGCAAGCTCCATCAATTCGTCACATTCATCTGTTGTCAGCGCCATTGGCTTCTCAAGCACAACATGGATTCCGCGCGAAAGCGCTTCCTTCGCCCATCGGTAATGGCTATTTGGGGGAGTCGAGACCACAACCAAATCGATCTCGCCAGAATCCAGCATCGCTGTCGCATCAGAAAATGTCAGCGCATCAGGTGCAATCTTCAGCGCCACATCCAAGCGCTCTGGATTTGTGTCACAGACTGCGCGAAGGACCATCCCATCTGTCGCAAGGAGAGCCTTGTTGTGTTCATCTCCGATGGCGCCGTAGGCAAGTAATCCGACTCTAATATCTTTGTTAGACAACGTTATGACTCCTTGAATCGACATAAATGAACAAGGTCGAAGACTAGTAGCGCAAGGGCGATACGGCTCTTTGAAAATCCGGCAAGGGCGCGTGAAATAAAGCGCATACCTATTTACTAGCCAATAAAGCACTTCACACGGTAAGTTTTCGCACAGGCGAAGCTCAAGGATGAAAAGGGTGTGGATGTGAACAATAAAGAGGTATTGCACGATGTTGCCGAAGCCGATCTACGCCTGATCCGCTTCCTCTATTGCGATCCATCTGGGGTTATCCGCGGTAAGACTGTTCACTCTTCCCAGATCACTTCCAAGATTTCAGAAGGCGTTGGACTTACTCGCGCTCAAAATGCCGTCAACCTCTTTGAGGATCTCGTACATGTCGATGGCATGGAACCTGTTGGCGAAGTCCGCATCGTTCCCGATAGCAATACCTACACGCATCTTCCATGGCTTAGCCGCACGGCGAGCATGCTCTCGGATCTACAAGAACAAGATGGTTCCGAATGGGGCGGTTGCACGAGGTCTGTCCTCAAGCGCGCAATTGAAAAAGCGCGTGAAGCAGGCATTCAAATCTTTGCGGCATTTGAGAGCGAATTTTACCTCGCAGAAGATATTGGCGATGGACCACAACCATGGGCGAACGGCCCTTGTTATTCAAGTTCAGGAATGGATCGCGCAAGTGATGTCATCGATGACATGGTTGATAATTTAACTGACCAAGGTTTTATCGTCGAACAAGCGATTAACGAATACGGTCCAGGACAACAAGAGATTGTTTTGAAATATACCGATGCACTGGGCGCTGCAGATCAACACTTAAAGTTTAGAGATACCGTGCGCGGAACAGCCGAAGTCCAACACGGGCTCTCTGCATCCTTTGCACCAAAACCATTTGTCGATGGAATCGGATCCGGTGCGCATCTGCATTTCTCATTGTGGTCACTCGATGGAAAGACAAACCTTCTACATAATCCATCTGCACAAACTGAGATCTCTGAAATGGGCAAGAACTTCGTCGCAGGGTTGCTCGATCACCTGCCCGCTGTCATCGCACTGACATGTCCTGCCTATGTTTCATACCAACGCCTCAAGCCACATTCATGGGCGGGTTCAACAATTTCGTGGGGATATGACAACCGCGAATGCGCAGTCCGCGTTGCAAGTCCCTTCACCGGACGTGAAGCAGAATCAATCAACCTCGAGTTAAAGACATCTGACGGTACAAGCAATCCATATCTCGCACTTGCTGCAGTCATTCTCGCTGGCCTCGATGGCGTTGCTCGCAAAGCCCAACCACCAAAGCCTGCTCATCGCGATCCTGCACTGCTATCTCCTGAAGATAAAGCGGCATGCGATATTCGCCCACTACCTGCATCACAGTTAGAAGCGCTAGATGCACTGGAAAAAGATTCTGTGATCGCAGATGGTCTCGGTGAATTAATGATGCGTTGTGTTCTTGCGACTCGTCGTGCAGAAGCTGCAAAAGCCATTGCAAATGGCGATGAATGGGCACGATTGGCTACTTTTTCTACTTACTAGTAACAAAGTGTTTAGAAAATCATTTGTAAATCTCTTCACCGATAACCTTCTTTTTCGCCAACATCGCTGTAATACTCGACCCTGTCAGCAATTTCTACTCTTAAATGCAACAAGGGAAGGCTTACTAAATGACTGATACAGGTGCAAAAGGTTTAATTAAGAACCTCAATATATGGGAAGCAATTGGAATTTCAGTTGCGCTTATGGCTCCATCAATGGCAGCAAACATCAACCCACAAGGAACAGCCGGCACAGTAGGCCGCGCAGTTCCTGTTGCGTTTGCTCTTGCAACAATCGGCGTGCTCCTTGTCGCCTACGGCTTTGTTCGCCTTAGCCAGAACTTCCACCACGCTGGAAGCGTTTATGGTTTTGTCGGTGCAACAACAGGTCCTCGCTCTGGCGTCGTTGCCGGCTGGGGATTGATCGGAACATACGTTTTCTACGGCTGCGTTACATCGATGGCTGCAGGAATCTTCGGTTCTAAATTCCTCGACGAGATCAATGTGTGGAATGACCAACCTTCATGGGCTGGATTCTTCGTTGGCGCAGTCGCACTCGCACTTGCTTACTTCCTCGCAATCGTGCCAGCGCGCAACGGAACACGCCTTCTCCTCATCGTAGAAGCAGTTACCGTCATCCTTATCTTGGTTACAGCATTTATCGTTCTTGGAAAGCTCATCGGTGGAACAGCACCTGGCGGACTCGGCGTTGATATGTCTGTCTTCTCAATCCCATCAGGCACCGGCGGATCTACAGTATTCCTCGGCGTTGTCTTTGGTTTTCTCTCCTTCGCAGGCTTTGAAGCAGCTGCAACCCTTGGAGAAGAAGCACGCAACCCACGTAAAGATATTCCTCGCGCAATGCTCGGAACAGCGATCTTCGGCGGAATCTATTTCGTCTTCGTAACTGCAGTTGAAGTTATGGGATTTGGAACAGACGAGGCTGGAATCAAGGCTTTTATTAGCTCTGGTTCGCTCATGGGCGATCTTGGAACAACATACGTTGGTGCATGGATCGGAACAGTCATCACCCTTGGCGCTGCAGTAAGCGCATTCGGTTGCTGCCTTGCATGCGTCGTTGGTTCATCACGCCTTATCTTCGCAATCAGCCGCGATAGCGGAAACGCAACTTTGTCTGCTGTCTCTGCAAAGAACGGAACACCAGTTGCTGCTACTCGCCTTGTAACTGCAGCTGCTGCGATCATCATGATCGTCTGGGCTGCTATCTGGGGCGCAAAGCCATTCGATATCTTCGTAGGCTCTGGCGTTATCGGAACTCTCATCTTGGTTGCGGTCTATGTACTTGCAACATTTGGTGCGATTAAGTTCTTGTTCCTCTCAGGCGTCAAGCGCGCAGCGCAATGGGAAATCATCATCCCAATCACTGGCTTGGTCGTTCTTATCTACACCTTGTACCGCAACGTGATTCCGTTCCCAACAAGTGGAGCAGCTCGCGCGTATCCAATCGTGAGCGCTATCTGGCTTGCAATCGGTGTGGCTACAGTGTTGGCACGTCCAGCACTTACCAAGAAGGTAGGCGACAA
>CANJXW010000111.1 GCA_947478965.1 Candidatus Nanopelagicaceae bacterium
CTATGTCTACGGATAAAAATTCCCAGTATCAGTTAATCCTCCTGCGCCACGGCGAATCAGAGTGGAACGCAAAGAACCTCTTTACAGGCTGGGTTGATGTGCGCCTGTCGCAAAAAGGTGAAGGCGAAGCAAAACGTGGTGGAGAACTCTTGGCCGAGCGTGGACTTTTGCCCGATGTACTTCATACATCGCTTTTGCGCCGAGCAATTCATACATCTCAGATAGCGCTTGCTGCATGTGAACGTGACTGGATTCCCGTGCGCAGATCGTGGCGCCTCAACGAGCGCCATTATGGTGCGCTTCAAGGCAAGGATAAGAAAGAGACTCTTGCCCAATACGGCGAAGAACAATTCAAACTATGGCGCCGTTCATATGATGTTCCGCCTCCAGCGATCGATGCAAACGATCCCTTTAGCCAAGCAAGCGACCCACGTTATGCAGATTTAGGCGATGCGCTTCCTGCAACTGAATGTCTCAAAGACGTTGTCGCCCGCATGCTTCCGTATTGGGAAGAATCAATTGTTCCGGATCTAAAAACCGGCAAGCGCGTTCTTGTTACTGCACATGGAAATTCACTTCGAGCACTTGTAAAGCATCTCGATGGAATTAACGATGCAGATATCGCCGAACTCAATATTCCAACAGGAATCCCGCTGCTCTATACGCTTGATGCGAACTTTAAGCCCCTCGTTAAAGGCGGGGAGTATTTAGATCCAGATGCAGCAAAGTCTGCGATTGAAGCCGTTGCAAATCAAGGAAAGAAGTAAAACCTTTTCTTTAAGCAGCAGGTGCAGTTGTTGTATCAGCGGTAACCAAGGTTAACCCTGAAGTCACGCCTGCATATGTGTCGCGCTTGTCACGAATAATTACTTCGAGAGTAACCAAACCTGCGCGGGCAAAACCAAGAGTGATTGTTACGTGGCGTCCAGCTTTTGCACCAACGCCAGCAAAGACAGCCTTTGCATTTGCTGATTCGCCTTCAAAGCGAATGGGTTGGTTCTGCTTGAGTTGCGTAAGGCCAGTTAGCGCTGCAGGCGATTGTCCGACTGCGATACCTAGTAGCTCGTCATCTACTACTCCACGATTAATAATCGAACCAACAACAACTGCTGATCCATCTTCTGTTGCTACAAGAAGAAAGTTAACGATCTTAATGTTGCTGTCATTCGTTGAAATAGTTTTTTCAACACCATCTGTTACTTGGGTGATGTTTCGCGTTGCTGCATCTCGACCCGAACCGCAGGCGGTAAGAGAAGCCGAAAGAGCGAGAACAGTGATTGCAATGATGGGACGACGCATGCCCGTATTCTCTCACGACCTTATCTATGCACATTAACAAGGCCGGCGACTCACAACTTTTCACGATGCGCAAGTGGGGCTAGACCTTGATTTACGCCAAAAGCCTTATGAAATAGGGTTTTTATAGAGGTATAAGGGCTGGTAGAATTGGCCGTCTAGCGAAGGGCAACACATGTCATTTAAGGTCGGCGAAACCGTTGTTTATCCCCATCACGGAGCAGCTCTGATTGAAGCGATTGAAACTCGCGTCATCAAGGGTGAAGAAAGAACCTACCTAGTTTTGAAAGTTGCACAAGGCGATCTCACAGTCCGCGTTCCTGCAGATAATGTAGATCTCGTTGGCGTGCGCGATGTTGTCGATAGCGCCGGCCTTGATCGCGTATTTAACGTTCTCCGCCAGCCATATACAGAAGAACCAACAAACTGGTCACGTCGCTACAAAGCTAACCTTGAAAAACTTGCTTCAGGTGATGTCATTAAGGTTGCAGAGGTCGTTCGCGATCTTTATCGCCGCGATCTCGATCGTGGACTTTCTGCTGGTGAAAAGCGCATGCTCGCCAAGGCGAAGCAGATCCTTGTCTCTGAACTCGCTCTTGCTGAGCGCACAGATGAAGAGAAGGCTGCAACGATCCTTGACGAGGTTCTCGCTTCCTAAGTTTCTCTAAACTATTCCTATGATCGCCGCAATCATTGCTGCCGCAGGCAGTGGTGAACGATTTGGCGCATCTATTCCTAAAGCGTTAATCCAACTGGGTGATCGCACACTTATTGAACATGCAGTCTCGTCCATCTCATCTATTGCAGATCAGATCATTGTCACAGCTCCTGCAGGGTATGAAGATGCAATCACAAAGCTCGTTGGTGATGACGTACTTGTCGTCACAGGTGGCGCAACCCGCAGCGATAGCGTTCGGATCGCACTTGCTCGCGTTTCACCTGATGCACAATATGTTTTAGTACATGATGCAGCGCGCGCACTTGCAAGTTCGCGCCTTGCAACGCAAGTCATCGAAGCTCTTAAAAATGGAGACGTTGCAGTAATTCCAGGACTTCCTCAAACCGATACCGTCAAAGTCGTTGACAGTGATGGTTATGTAACGTCGACCCCTGATCGTTCGAACCTGCGCCGCGTTCAAACACCACAAGGATTTTCATATTCCGTTTTACAACAAGCCCATGCATCAAAGATTGATGCAACCGATGATGCAGCACTTGTTGAAGCTCTTGGCATGAAGGTGCGCATTATTGAAGGCGAAGAACGCGCGCTGAAAATTACGACGCCTGCTGATCTTGCAACCTCGCTACAGTTCTTAGGAAAATCTTCAACCTTTACAACGGGTGTGGGCGTTGATGCACATCGATTTGAAGAAGGTCGCGAGCTATGGCTTGCTGGAATCTTCTGGCCAGATCAAGCAGGTGTTGAAGGCCATTCCGATGGCGATGTTGCCGCGCATGCAATCTGCGATGCGCTCTTTGCAGCGACAAACCTCGGAGATCTCGGCAGTAACTTCGGTGTATCTCGCCCTGAATATGCGGGAGCATCGGGAACAACGCTCTTACAAGAAACCCTTGCGCTCATAACGAAGGCTGGCTTTCGAATCTCGCATGTATCAGTGCAGGTAATTGGTAATCGTCCAAAGATCGGCGCTCGTCGCGTTGAGGCGATTGCTGCACTTTCATCAGCTCTAGGCGGTGCAGAAGTAGCGCTTCTTGCAACAACAACAGATGGAATGGGCCTTACCGGCGAAGGAAAGGGCATCGCTGCGATTGCATCAGCCCTTGTTTATAGAGCGATTTAATCTAAATAACCCCCTCAAGGTAGACTCTCCCAATGAGTTCGCTACATTTATACGACACCTTGTCGCGAACAAACTCACTTTTTACGCCACTTCGCGAAGGTGAAGTCGGGATTTATCTCTGCGGTGCAACAGTTCAAGCGCCTCCTCACATTGGACATGTTCGCTCTGGTGTTAACTTTGATATTTTGCGCCGCTGGTTAAGTAAGAGCGGTTATAACGTCACCTTTATTCGCAACGTGACAGATATCGATGACAAGATTTTGCACAAGGCAGTTCATGAGAAGGCACCATGGTGGGCAGTTGCCATGAAATACGAGCGCGCATTTACCGATGCCTATAGCGCTCTTAATGTTCTGCCACCAACGTACGAACCCCGTGCAACTGGCCACATTACGCAGATGATCGAATTAATGTCACGACTAATCGAACGCGGTGCTGCATATGCACCTGGCAATGGCGATGTTTATCTTGAAGTTCGCAAGTTATCTTCATAC
>CANJXW010000112.1 GCA_947478965.1 Candidatus Nanopelagicaceae bacterium
AAACCTGAAGTCCTTGCCGTGACGATGGGCGGAAAAAATATTGCACAGGTATGCGAACTCTCAATTGCAGATTGTGCAGTATTCCTGCGCAGCATCTCTCTATCGGCACGTGAGGCACAGATTGCGGAGCGAGTCCTTAAAGAGGTAAATGCTCGCCTTGGTTTCCTTCTCGATGTTGGTCTCGACTACTTATCTCTTGAGCGTCCAGCAGCAACTCTTTCTGGTGGAGAGGCGCAACGTATCCGCTTAGCAACACAGATTGGCTCTGGGCTTGTCGGAGTTCTCTACGTTCTCGATGAACCAAGTATCGGTCTCCATCAACGCGATAATCGTCGCTTGATTGATACATTGACGCGACTTCGTGACCTTGGCAATACTCTCATCGTTGTTGAACACGATGAAGACACAATTCGCACCGCTGATTGGATCGTTGATATCGGTCCAGGAGCTGGCGAGCACGGCGGCAAGGTGGTTGTCTCTGGTTCATATCAAGAGCTTCTCGATTCAGAAGAGTCGATCACTGGTGCATACCTTTCTGGTCGCAAATCAATAGCAATTCCAGAAAAGCGCAGACCCGTTGATCCCAAACGTAAACTCGTCATTAAGGGCGCAAAAGAGAATAACTTGAAGGATATTGAAGTCGATATCCCGCTTGGCGTTTTTGTCGCAGTCACTGGCGTGAGCGGTTCTGGAAAGTCAACGCTCATCAATGACATTCTCTACACAACCCTTGCCAATAAACTCAATGGTGCGCGCCTTGTACCTGGGCGCCATCGCACGGTTACTGGCGTTGATCTCTTGGATAAAGTTGTTCACGTTGATCAATCACCGATTGGACGTACTCCTCGATCTAACCCTGCTACTTATACGGGTGTATTCGATAAGGTTCGCGCACTCTTTGCCGAGACAACGGAGGCAAAGGTGCGAGGCTATCTTCAAGGTCGCTTCTCCTTTAACGTTAAAGGTGGGCGATGCGAAAACTGTGCTGGCGATGGCACGATAACAATTGAAATGAACTTCTTGCCAGATGTTTATGTGCCCTGCGAAGTTTGTCATGGCGCGCGCTATAACCGCGAAACTCTAGAAGTACATTACAAAGGAAAGACCATTGCCGAAGTTCTCGATATGCCTATCGAGATCGCACATACTTTCTTTGAATCTGTCCCGACAATTGCAAGGTATCTCAAGACTCTCTGTGATGTAGGACTTGGATATGTTCGTTTAGGCCAATCTGCACCAACGCTCTCTGGAGGAGAAGCCCAACGCGTTAAGTTGGCAACCGAACTTCAACGTCGATCAACAGGACGCACAATCTACGTCCTCGATGAACCAACAACGGGTCTTCACTTTGAAGATGTCAGCAAGTTATTGGGCGTTCTCTCACGACTCGTCGACTCTGGAAATACTGTCGTCGTTATCGAGCACAACCTTGATGTTGTGAAATCATCGGACTGGGTTATTGATATGGGTCCAGAGGGTGGATTCCGCGGTGGAACAGTTGTCGCAGAAGGCACACCCGAGCATGTTGCTGGCGTGAAAGAGAGTTACACAGGTCAGTACCTGTCAGAGATTCTCCTTCGCAATCGCTCTGCTGCAACTCCAAAGCTGACCACGAGCGCAGTAAAGAAGAGCGTTAAGAAGTAATACCTATGGCGCTACCTGCTAGCTATCGCCCAACGGATATCCCCGAACTTCCGGGTGTCTATCGATTCTTTAATGAAAAAGATAAGGTTATCTATGTCGGCAAGGCAAAGAATCTAAAGAATCGCCTCTCAAACTACTTTCAATCGGGACTTGCTGAACGCACCTTTCGAATGGTCCATGAAGCAGTGCGCGTTGACTGGACGATTGTTGCTACTGAAGTAGAAGCCCTTGCTCTTGAATTCTCTTGGATCAAGCAGTTCAACCCTTATTACAACGTTCAATTTAAAGACGATAAGACCTACCCATACCTAGCCCTCTCGATGAACGATGAATTTCCACGGATATTTATCACTCGAAAAGAGAAGCGACCAGGGCTCACCTATTTTGGCCCATTTACACATACATGGGCTCTTCGAAATACCTTTGAAGTCATCCTTAAAGTCTTTCCTATCCGATCATGTAGCGCTGGAAACTTTGAGCGAGCACGACGCACTAATCGCCAGTGCCTTCTTGGAGATATTGGAAAATGTGCAGCGCCGTGCGTAGGCCGTATCTCACCTGAGGAACATAAAGACCTAGGAAAGAAGCTGATCACTTTTATGGGCGCTAGCAACGGAGATATCTTGCCGATGCTACGAACCGAAATGGCGCAGGCTTCAGAGCGTCAAGAATATGAGCGAGCTGCAAAGATTCGCGATTCCATTTCATCACTTGAGAAGATGTTTGAATCTCGAGATGCGGCGCTTCCTGAAGATCTCAGCGCAGATTTAATCGCGCTCTATCAAGAGGGACTTCATGCTGCTGGTTCTATCTTTATCGTTCGAGGGGGATCGATCAGAGGTTCCCGATCGTGGATTGTTGATCAGGAACGCGCACTCGAAGGCGATGATCAAATTGGTTCACTCTTTTATTCCATCTACAGTCAAAGCGCACCAAGTGAAATTCCCTCCGAGATCCTTCTTAATCAGGCGCCTGCTGATCAGAACGCCCTCGAGGCTTGGCTGAGTTCGCTGAAGGGTTCCAAAGTAGTTATCAAAGTTCCGCAACGTGGCGAGAAGGTTGAGCTTCTTGCAACTGTTGGTCGCAACGCCCAATATGCCTTGATTCAGTATCTCAGTAAGCGGGCAACCGATGCTGCAGTCAGTGGAAAAGCTCTCCTTGAGATCGAGGACCAACTAGAACTGCCGAGAACACCTTTACGTATTGAGTGTTTCGATATATCTAATATTTCTGGAACTTCCGTTGTTGCATCGATGGTTGTCTTTGAAGATGGCCTTGCAAAGAAGAGCGAATATCGTAGATTTATTATCGACACTACGGAGGCGACAGATGACACTCGAGCGATGCACCAAGTCATCACGCGCCGCCTTAAAAGACTGTTGGCTGATCGAAAAATTGATGAGAGCGAAGTTGCACTCACGGGTGGAAGGCTAAGTAAATTTTCATATCCTCCTCAACTTATTGTTGTTGACGGGGGAGCCCCCCAAGTTGCAGCAGCACAGCGCGCACTTGATGAACTCGGCATTACAGATATTTCACTCTGCGGTCTTGCAAAACGCCTTGAAGAAGTGTGGCGCCCGGGGGAGAAGGATCCGCTGATCTTGCCTCGAACAAGTGAAGGGATGTACCTTCTTCAACGAATTCGCGATGAAGCTCATAGATTTGCAATCACCTTCCATAGATCTCGCAGATCAAAGGTAATGCTTGAATCACTCCTCGATGAGATTCCTCAACTTGGTCAGACTCGAAGGGCTGCCCTCCTGGAGCGATTTGGTTCAGTCTCTGCAATTCGCAAAGCAAGTGCGCAGGATTTGGCGGAAACACCTGGAATTGGCGGAAAGATCGCACAGATAATCTTTGACCACTTAGATGCGATCTCAACGGATTCGATCGACAT
>CANJXW010000113.1 GCA_947478965.1 Candidatus Nanopelagicaceae bacterium
CCAGTATCTTCTGTGTGCACCTGGTGATAATCCACTTGCCCAGTTAGCGCATCTTGCCATCACATCGATGGAACGCGGGGGAGTTCTGCTCCTTGTTCCAGAAGAACGCGAGCTGAGAGAAGTTGAAATGATTCTACAGCGCCACGTTGGAGAGGAAAATTTTGCAAGAGTTGATGGGTCAATGCCTCGTAGCGATCGCTATCGAAACCATCTGCGAATAACCAGAGGTGATGTACGACTAGTCATTGGAAATAGAAGTGCAATTTTTGCCCCCGTGTCAGATCTTTCAACGATCATTGTCTATCGTGAGGGAGCGCAGTCACATTATGAAGTACGAACTCCTGGGTGGAATGTGCGCGATGTAGCAATCCTGAGATCGATTGAAAATAAATCATCTCTCCTCTTTGTGGGATTTTCCCCCAGTTCCGAGGCGGGACGTTTGATTGAATCTGGTTGGCTTGAATTCAAGGCGCCCAAGGTAACGCTCAAGGTGGTCTCCTATCCTCAAAACGCTGGTGAGTTACTACCACCTAGAATCTTTGCTCCTATCCGAAAGGCGCTTAAGACCGGTCCCGTTCTCTTTCTTGCCCCTCGAAAAGGTTATGCATCAGCTCTCTTATGTAAGAAATGTCGCAATATCGCGATGTGTCAGTGCGGAGGGAAACTCTTTAAGAAGAATCTTAAGGCTAGCCCTGAGTGTTCCCACTGTGCGCAAATCTTCGACGGTTGGAGATGTACTTGGTGTCAAGGAGATACGCCCTATCTCGTTGGTCGAGGTTCTGAAAGATTTAGTGAAGAAATTGGGCGAGCTTTCCCTGGTCTCCAAGTTCATTCTTCAAGTTCAGATAATGAAATTAGTGAGATCTCCTCGCAACCTTCACTTGTTATATCAACAGCGGGAATGCAACCAAGCGTTGAAGGTGGATATAGCGCCGTTGTACTTCTCGAAGGAGCAGCATTTTTTGGTGAAGTTGATATGCGATCTCAGGAGCGAGCACGTGAAAGTTTCTTTCAAAGCGCTTCTCTGGTAAAAACAGGCGGTGATGTATTAGTCGTCATCGATAACTCTCATCCGATCACTGCTTCACTTTCACGATGGAATCCCTCGATTATGGCAACGCGCGAACTCGCAGAGAGATCAGATGCTCATCTTCCGCCATATTTTAGAAGTGCGATTATTGATCTTCCTGCATCCGAAGCGGTGACAGTGGTTAAAGCTCTTGAGCGCGCTCTCTCTGAGGGAAGACTTCCTGCCAGCAGTACGATTCTTGGTCCTGCTCTTCGAGAGAAAGATATAGCCCGAATACTGATCACATCCACGCTTTCAGATGGCTCTGCACTTGTCGAACTGCTCCATGAGTTCACGCGAAAGAGAGCGATTGCGAGAAAACCTTCGATCTCCCTTCGCATCGATCCTTATTCACTCTCGTGAGATAGAATCACTGTATGTCCATTCAGCCCATTCGACTCTTTGGCGATCCCGTATTGGTTACCCCAGCCATCGATGTTGTCGACTTCGATAAAGAGCTTCGTACCTTGGTAGCAGATCTCACCGAGACGATGCTGGAAGCCCCTGGCGCAGGACTTGCCGCCCCACAAATTGGCGTCGGCTTACGAGTCTTCGTATGGGATATTGATGATGCGTTGGGGCACCTGATCAATCCAACCCTTGATCTGAGTGAAGAGCTTCAAGAAGGCGAAGAAGGTTGTCTCTCGTTTCCTGAATTAAGTTATGAAACCCCACGAGCGTTCCGTGCTGTGGCTAAAGGTTGGAATATGCATGGAGAACCCGTCACGATCGAGGGAACCGAACTTCTTGCACGTTGTTTGCAACATGAGACAGACCATCTCAACGGCATTCTCTTTATAGATCGCTTATCTTCTGCTGAAAGAAAAGTAGCGATGAAGGAGATCCGCCAATCCGAATGGTTTGGCCTCGCAGCAAGTTCTGGATCTAGCCCCATGATTAAAGTTTCCCCACACGATCCTTTTGGCCGAGGAGTTTAGTGCGACTTGCTATAGCTGCGACACCCCGTGTTGCGATTCCAACCCTTGAAGCCCTCTTACTGTCGTCTCACGAAATAGCGTTGGTTATTACCCAGCCGGATCGCCCCGCAGGTCGCGGTCGAGAACTCACCCCAACAGATGTCTCGCAATGGGCGGACCTCCATTCGCTGAGAACGATCAAACCTGAAACATCTGATCAATTACTCTCTCAACTTGATGACATAGATTGTGTTGTCACAATTGGATATGGAGTATTGCTTCCTGTGGAGGTTCTTCGTATCCCGCAATATGGGTTTATCAATCTCCATTTCTCACTCTTGCCGCAATGGCGAGGCGCAGCCCCTGTTCAGCGCAGCATTGAAGCGGGCGATCGCGTTACAGGAGTAACCGTTTTTCAACTTGATCAAGGAATGGATACGGGTCCGATTTATATTTCCAAGGAAGTATTCCTCGATCCACAATGGAATTCTGGACAAGCCCTTGATGTTTTAGCCAAGGCTGGTGCAGGTGCCGTTCTCGATACGTTAACGATGATTGCTTCAGGTGCAAAGCCACATGCGCAGAGCAACGTAGGTCAATCTCGCGCACGAAAACTCTCCTCGAGTGAAGGTGAGATTGATTGGAACACTCCAGCAGAAATCATTCGCCGAAAGGTGCTCGCATTTACGCCGGCGCCAGGTGCCTGGACCACTTTTAGAGGAGCTCATATGAAGATCGTTGATTGCGAAATATCAGATTCGCTGGCAAAGCTTGCACCCGGAGAACTCCTTGGTGAAGACGGCAACGTGCTTGTAGGCACTGGGGATAGAGCACTGAGATTGTTACAGATGATTCCTTCGGGAAAGAGTTCGATGTCAGCTGGCGACTGGCTTCGTGGCGCACGTGTTGTCACAGGTGATCATCTTGGTTGAGGCGCGACGCAATACTTTCAAATCTCCGAAACCGGATGCTCCTCGCTTACTCGTCTTTGACCTACTGCGTGAAGTCAATCGTAATGGGGGATATTCAAACCTCCTCCTGCCGCAAGCGCTCACCGATTCTAACTTTGAAACACGTGATAAAGGCTTTGCAACCGAACTCCTCTACGGAACCCTTCGCATGCAAGGTCGCCACGATTACATCTTGTCCCAGGTTAGCGACCGACCATGGAGCGAGGTAGATCCAGGGATCGTTGATGTTGCGCGCATGGGCGCTCACCAACTCTTTGAAATGCGCGTGCCGACGCATGCAGCTGTTTCTGCGACGGTTGAATTAGCTCGCAAGGTAACAGGGGAGTCGAAGGCGTCTTTTGTGAACGCGCTCTTGCGCAAGATCTCAGCGAAGAGTCTTGATGAATGGATGGAACCCGTTCGCGATATTGAAGATCCCATCCTTCGATTGAGTATTCTCTATTCACATCCTGAATGGATTGTCTCTGCATACTTTGATTTGCTCCGTGATTTTGACGAAGTCGAGAGAGCTCTTGCTACAAATAATATTCCTGCATCACCTACGCTCGTTGCGTGGCCGGGCAAATCAAC
>CANJXW010000114.1 GCA_947478965.1 Candidatus Nanopelagicaceae bacterium
GAAATCAGCTCAAATTCTTGCATCTGGCGTTGGCGTCAACTGGGCACTCAAAGCGGCAAAGCTCCTTCAGGATGATTGGGGCGTATCTGCCTCCGTCTGGTCTGTTACTTCTTGGAATGAACTTCGTCGTGATGGAATTCAAGTAGACCAACACAACTTGCTCCACCCTAAGGATCAAAAGACTGCTTACATTGCAAAGAAGCTAGCTGGTACCGATGGTCCAGTAATCGCGGTCAGTGATTATATGAAAGCTGTTCAAGATCAGATCGCTCCATGGGTACCAAATGCATTTACATCACTTGGTACAGATGGCTTTGGTCTCTCTGATACTCGCGGTGCTCTACGTCGCCACTTCAAGGTCGATGCCGAATCCATCGCTGTCGCCACACTTGCAGCTCTTGTAAAGCAAGGCGATATTAAAGAGAGCGTTGTTCAAGAAGCGATTGATAAATATCGAATCTTTGATATCACTGCAGCAGATCCAGGAAATACTGAAGGCTCCGGCTGAGGTTATTGAATTGATCTCTCGCATTCCCATCACAGACATCTCCCCTTCGATTTATTTCGGAGGGGAATTTGTCCCTGTGAAGGCGATTGCGGGGGAGGAAATTGCCATCCAAGCAAACGTTTTCCGTGAAGGACATGATGCCCTCGGCGCACAAGCTGTTCTCTTAAGTGCGACCGGAAAAGAACTCATGCGCGTTCCTATGGTTGAAAAATGGCCAGGGAGCGATCGGTACGAGGGAATTCTTCGTATTCCAAGCCAAGGTGACTTTCATTTTCTTGTTGAAAGTTTTGATAACCCGTATGCAACGTGGGAGCACGATTCTGAAATTAAAATTGGCGCAGATATCGATGCCGAACTCTGTTGCCAGATCGGGAAAGCGATCTTTGAAGAGAAAGTTGCAGGCGATGCGTCTGCCAAGAAGTTATTAGCTCCTGCAATTAAGGCGCTTTCCAATACCTCACTCGCACCAGCAAATAGATTCTCTCAAGCAACGACCGCTGAAATTCGCGAGTTCTTCGCCCGGAATCCCCTGCGACGTCTGGTTTCGACGTCAGAGAAATATCCAATACGCGCCGATAGAGATCGTGCACTTGTTGGCGCTTGGTATGAATTTTTTCCTCGCAGCGAAGGCGCTGTTATAGATGCTCATCAAAATGTTACTAGTGGGACCTTTGCTACTGCTTCAAAGCGTTTACCTGCTGTAGCTGCGATGGGTTTTGATGTTCTCTACCTTCCGCCAATTCATCCGATCGGAAAATCCCATCGCAAGGGGCGCAATAATTCACTTACGCCAACAGATTCGGATCCAGGAGTCCCTTGGGCTATTGGAAGCGCAGATGGTGGACATGATGCGATTAATCCCGAGCTAGGCACAATGGCAGACTTTGAAACTTTTGTTACTCAAGCAAAGAAATTGAATTTAGAGATTGCTCTTGACCTTGCACTTCAAGTCTCCCCCGATCATCCTTGGGTGACCCAGCATCCTGATTGGTTCTCTCATCGTCCAGATGGATCGATTGCATATGCTGAGAATCCACCCAAGAAGTATCAAGATATCTATCCAATTAACTTTGATAAAGATTACGATGGAATCGTTGCTGAGGTCATGCGCATAATTCGCCTCTGGGTTTCAAAAGGTGTCACTATCTTCCGCGTTGATAATCCACATACAAAACCAGTCAATTTTTGGCAAGAAATAATGGAGCTCACCCACGAAGAGAGCCCAGAAGTT
Organism: Candidatus Nanopelagicaceae bacterium; assembly: GCA_947478965.1. Lineage (GTDB taxonomy): Bacteria > Actinomycetota > Actinomycetes > Nanopelagicales > Nanopelagicaceae > Planktophila. The sequence continues at coordinate 1,740 of CANJXW010000114.1, forward strand.
ATCTTTCTAGCCGAAGCATTTACAAAACCTTCCATGATGCACGCACTCGGTAAGGCCGGTTTCCACCAGTCATATTCCTATTTCACATGGCGCACCACTAAGAATGAATTAACAGAATACGCTCGCGAAGTAAGCCAGCAAACAAGCGCATTCTTCCGCCCAAACTTCTGGGTAAATACCCCAGATATTCTTCCCTTCCATCTTCAGGGTGGAAACCCTGCAATCTTTGCCCTCCGAGCAGTTTTAGCTTCAACGCTATCGCCATCATGGGGAATGTATGCCGGATATGAACTCTATGAGCATCGTCCATTTAAAGATGGTGGCGAAGAGTATGCAGACTCTGAAAAATATGAGATTAAAATCCGTGACTGGGATGGTGCATTCAAAAAGGGAGTTACCCTTTCACCGTTTATCACTCAGCTCAACGCAATACGTAAGGCACATCCGGCTCTATCGAGATTACGCAATCTTCATTTTCACGATACAGAATCAGATTCAATTATCGCTTACTCAAAACGTGAAGGTAACGACCTCATCCTTGTTGTAGTTAACCTTGATCCACTCAGCGCTCACGAAACGATGATTCATTGGAACCTTAATCTCTTGGACTTGCCTGATCACTCCTTTGAAGTAGTTGATTTATTGGATGGAAAAGTCTTTACATGGGCTCAGAGCACATTTGTTCGATTGGATCCAGCAAGGCCATCTGGCAAAGTTGCACATATTTGCCAGGTTAAGCTCTAATATTTCACATGGCCAACTTTTCTCGTCTCTCTAAGAAGTTTGGCAAGAAGGCGCAATCGCGAGCGATTGAAGAATTCATATCACCTGTCTCTTTTCTCAATCCACACTCAACCCTTGGCGAGCTCGACTTCTACCTCATTGCAGAAGGACGCCATGAGAAACTTTGGGAAGTACTAGGCGCACATGTACGTCGCGACGTAGATGGCGAACTTCTAGGTACTGCTTTTGCCGTGTGGGCTCCAAATGCGCAAGCTATCAGCTTGATTTCAGATATTAACTTCTGGGATCGCAATACCCATCCAATGATTCGTCTTGGCTCATCTGGAATCTGGGAGATCTTCATTCCAGATATTGCTGCTGGAGTTAAATACAAGTTTGCAATCTGCGGTGTTGATGGACGTTGGATAGATCATGCAGATCCTTTATCTCGTTCTACGGAAATTCCTCCTCTCACTGCATCCATCGTTGAAGAATCTAAATACCAATGGGACGATGCGCAATGGATGAGCGATCGCGAGCAGTATCAACCTTGGCGAAGCCCCGTCTCTGTCTATGAAGTGCACTTGGGCTCGTGGCGTCCAGGGCTTTCATATAGAGAACTTGCAACGCAGCTCGTTGAATATCTTCAAGAGACGAACTTTACCCATGTGGAATTTCTGCCTGTAACAGAACATCCATATGGTCCGTCATGGGGTTATCAAGTTACATCCTTCTTTGCGCCGACTTCTCGCTTTGGTTCTCCTGATGAATTTCGAGTTCTCGTTGATGCACTTCATGCCGCAGGCATCGGTGTAATTCTCGACTGGGTACCTGCCCATTTCCCAAAGGATGAATGGGCGCTAGCTAAATTTGATGGAACGGCTCTCTATGAGCATGCAGATCCAAAACTTGGAGAGCACCCTGACTGGGGAACTTTGATCTTTAACTTTGGGCGTAACGAAGTTCGTAATTTCCTTGTAGCAAGTGCTCTCTATTGGCTCACTGAATTTCATATAGATGGCCTGCGCGTAGATGCAGTGGCCTCAATGCTCTAC
>CANJXW010000115.1 GCA_947478965.1 Candidatus Nanopelagicaceae bacterium
ATTTAAGAGCTTCTCATTAAATGTAATTTCAAGCGTTAATGGAAGCGATGAAATTTCAGAGCTCGGGACTGGGTTTTCTGAGATTACTTGTGAATGTGCCCAAGCACCAGGAGTTAGTAGAGCGGTAAAAATCAGTGATATCCCGGCAATCTTCATCATTTTTTGCTTCATATCTTGAACGGTACACTAAACTAAGCAAATACATTACGCGGGATAGGGGCAATACAGTGGCTGATGCAAGTTTCGACGTTGTTTCAAAGATTGATCGTATGGAGCTCGATAACGCAGTGAACCAGGCGATCCGCGAAATTGATACCCGATTCGACTTTAAAAACACTGGTGCCAAGATTGAACTCGTCGGCGAGAAAATCAATATTGAAGCCGATACAGAAGAGCGCGCAAAGGCGACCCTTGATGTCGTGAAAGATAAGTTGATCAAGCGCGGCGTATCCCTTAAGCACATCGATCCAGCAGAGCCACAGCTTTCAGGCAAGATCTACAAGATCTCATGCCCTCTTAAAGAAGGTATCTCAACCGAAAATGCGAAAAAAATTGCCAAGTTCCTTCGCGATGAGGGTCCTAAATCAGTGAAGTCACAGATTCAAGGTGACGAACTTCGCGTCACAAGCAAGAGCCGTGATGATCTGCAAGACACCATCACGATGATTAAAGAAGGCAAATGGGATTTCGCGGTTCAATTTGTTAACTTCCGCTAAATCTCGCATAGGTGAATAAAGAGAAGCTTGGCCTCATCTATGGCATAACCGCCTATGGGCTATGGGGGCTCTTTCCACTCTATTGGCCATACCTTGATGAGGCTGATTCATTTGAAATCGTCTCGCACCGAGCAGTCTGGACCCTTGTCTTTTGTTTTGTAATCCTTGCATTTACTCGCTCACTTAAAGAAACCTTTACCTTGATGCGCACAAAGGGAGTTGCGGCAAGGTTATTCCTTGGTGCGATCTTTATTTCTGCCAACTGGCTTATCTTTATCTGGGCTATTAACAATGGCCATGTCGTTGAATCATCTCTTGGCTATTACATCAATCCAATTTTTATGATCGGATTTGGCGTTATTCTCCTTAAAGAGAGGATGCGAAAATTCCAATGGATCGCTGCTGCAATCGCGCTGATCGGCGTTCTTATCTTGGCGTTTGATTTTGGGCGCCCTCCTTGGGTTGCGCTCTCACTTGCACTTTCTTGGGGCAGTTATGGCTTTGTTAAGAAGAAACTCGGATTAAATGCACTGCAGGGCCTTGCCATTGAAACCACTATCTCATCAGTTCCCTACTTAACTTATTTAATTTATATCGATCAAAAAGGTACTGGCCATTTTGGCCACGGAACCTCAATCACTATGTTGCTAATTAGCGCGGGCGCAGTTACTGCAATTCCGCTTCTCTTCTTTAACGGTGCAACTACGCGTTTACCGATTACTGTGATGGGGCTCCTTCAATATATAACGCCATCGCTACTTTTCGCCCTTGGTGTTTGGGTAAAGCACGAAGAGATGTCACCCGCACGATGGGCTGGATTCTTAGTAATTTGGGTATCGCTGATCACCCTTGCCTTTGACCTTGTTAGATCAGGCAGAACGGTCGATAACAGCGTCAACAAGTGAGAAGAGTGCTGACGTGGCATCGTTAAGCGGCAGTGGTCCAAGTGCTAAACGAGCGCTCTTTGCAGTCTGCATCAACTGATCGCGTGACTGATCAAGAGCGCTATGCGCGCGCAGCGCCGCAAGTACCTGCGCAACAATTTCTTCATTTTCAATCGGTGCTCGAAGTAACTTCTGGAGTTCAAAATCTTTTGGATCCGTTGATTTCAAGACATTTAAGGTAACAAGGGTTGGAACACCTTCTCGAAGATCTGTTCCAGGAGTCTTTCCAGATTGATTTGATTCACTCGCAATATCAATGACATCATCTGCAAGCTGGAAAGCGATTCCGATCTCTTCACCAAATTTTGTAAGTGTTTCTACAATTTCTTTTGGCGCTCCAGATAAAAGTGCGCCAAATCTTGCGCTCGTAGAGATAAGGGAACCTGTCTTATCCCCCACAACTTTGAGGTAATGCGCGAGTGGATCTTCACCGTTAAGCGGGCCTTGCGTCTCCATGATCTGACCGATAACGAGTCGCTCAAATGTCCTTGCTTGAAGTCGTACCGCTTCGGGGCCAAGGTCAGCTAAGAGATCTGAAGCTTTGGAGAAGAGATAATCTCCTGTAAGAATTGCAATCGTATTTCCCCAACGGTTATTGGCGCTTTCAACGCCGCGGCGAAGCGGAGCTTCATCCATAACATCATCGTGATAAAGCGTTGCAAGGTGAGTGAGTTCGCAGACAACAGCTGCAGGAATAATTCCTTTGCTTGTTGGATCCCCATAATGCGATGAGATCAGAGTTAAAAGAGGGCGGAGGCGCTTTCCACCAGCTGCCACGAGGTGGCGTGAAGTCTCCTCGACAAGGGGATAATCGCCTTTTATATGCTCATTGAGTAAGGATTCAACGCCAGCCATTCCAGAGATGAGGCTCGCCTCTAGCGCTGGCTCTAACCCTGGAATTCCAAGCGTCGACATTAGCGAAGTAGCGTTGCTGTATCTGCGATGAAGTTAATCAGTGGCGCAGGGTAGACACCAAGGACAAGGGTGACAACTGCCGCCGTTGTAATTGTTACACGTGTATAGATCGATGGAATAACAACGCTTGTTCCATCATCGATTGGATCTTTAAAGAACATTAATACGATGACGCGAATATAGAAGAAGGCGGCAATCGCAGATGAAAGAACACCAGTAATCAAGATGATTGTGGCGCCACTTTCATAGGCTGCAGAGAAGATTGAGAACTTTCCAATAAATCCGCTTGTCAAAGGAATACCGGCAAAGGCGAGAAGGAATCCTGCAAATGCAGTTGCAACCCACGGTGCGCGTTTGCCAAGTCCGCTCCAGCGGTTGAGGTCGCCCACTTCACCGTGTGAATCGCGCACAAGTGTCACAATTCCAAATGCTCCAACAGTTGCAACGCCATATGCAAAGAGATAGAAGATGGATGCATCAAGTCCTGATTTACTGAGCGCAATAACGCCAGAGAGTAAGAAACCTGCATGAGCAATTGATGAATACGCCAACATGCGTTTTACATCGCGCTGTGAGATGGCAACAAGTGAACCAAAGAGCATCGTAATAACTGCAATTGCAATCATCGCCGGACGCCATTGCCATACTGCATCTGCAAAAGAGATATAGAAGATTCGAAGCATCGCACCAAAGGCTGCAACCTTTGTAGCAGCTGCCATAAAGGCTGTTACTGCAGTGGGTGCGCCTTGATAAACATCAGGCGACCATGCGTGGAAAGGTACTGCGCCGACTTTAAAGAGCAGCCCAACTGAGAGAAAGGCGATTCCAAGAAGGAGGTAAACATCGTTTCCAGATCCGCCCACGACTGCTTCACGAATTCCAGCGAAGGTTACTGATGCTGAATATCCATAGAGATAGGCGATTCCAA
>CANJXW010000116.1 GCA_947478965.1 Candidatus Nanopelagicaceae bacterium
CGATTCGACTTCGACAGGCTGGACGTTTTCTCCGCCAGAGATAAACATGTCATCTAAGCGACCTGTAATCCATAGCGAACCATCTGCATCCTGATGGAATGCATCTCCTGTTCTAAGCCAACCTTCCCGATATTTTCCACCGGTAGCATCAGCATTATTCAAGTAGTGATCAACGATGCGTGCACTGGAAATATTCACAATAAGTTCTCCCTCGATTCCAGGAGGACAAATTTCATCGGCTGACCCTCCGGGTTTTACAACCCTTGCCTCTAAATCCCCCGCTGATCGAAATGCACCAGGATTGCTCACTAAGTCAGAACTTCCCAACATCACACCTTCTGTATTTCCATAGGCTTCGGCCAGAAGTGCGTTAGGAAAAGTTTCAAGTAACTGTCCTACCAAATGGCTAGGACGAGGTGCGCTACCCATTACTGCAAGTCGCACATCTGGCAGAACAATTCCGTACTCGTTTGCCTGCTCGCTCCAGCGTTCAAATAGCGTTGGAGCTCCGAGGAGATAAGAAATCTTCTTCTCTTTAATCGTACGGATATATTCTTGAGATGTACGTTCTGCTGGAATCACATACGTTCCTGATTGAGACCACGTTACCCACAGACCGCAATGCAAACCTGTGATGTGAAAGAGCGGTGATGCCCCAAGCATTCTTACCGGCCACGAGGCGGTCGGTCCAAAATGAAGAATCCACGCAAGAATTCTTGCTGTTACGTGTGCATGTGTATTTGCTAGCCCTTTTGGCTTTCCTGTTGTTCCAGATGTATACAAAATACATGCCAAATCAGTCTCACTTGGAACAGCAGAAACCAAGTGTGAACTCTTCCCAGAATTCATCACATCCCCCAGATTTAAGTAATCTGATGTCACCTCTTCACCTGCATAGATAAGAAGTAGCGATCTTGTATCTACTCCAGCGACGTGAAGTTGCACTGGAAATGTCGGGTCATCGAAGACTAGGGCTGAAATTTTTGCATCAGCAATAACATGCACAATGTCATTCTGAGAAGCACGAACATTGAGAGGTACAGATACGAACCCACCCCATGCTAACCCTCCAGTGAGAAGTACATGTTCCAGAGTATTTCCGAGGAGTATAAGAACGCGGTCACCTGCTTTGAGACCATTTTCTAATAAACCCAGAGCGATCGCAGAAGAATCACTGGCAAGTTCGGCATAGGTGGTAAAGCCTGCCCGGTGTTCAATAGCAACGCTCTCGCCTCCTCTCTTGACCGCCAACTCAAGAATTCGACGAAGATCTGACACTCCAGCCTCAACCATTTTTCATCTTCCCTAGAACTTCAGCCTTTAATTTTGGAAATACCTCCAACGAGTTAAGTCCAAGAATATTTCGCTTAGATTGATTATCTAGAAATGGAAGATCCCAAATCACACTTGGCAAATCAAAATCCCAATGTGGATAATCTGAACTATAAAGAAGCTGACTCTTTGCGTTGATCATTTTCATCGTCAATTCCAAAGCCTCCATATTTCCAGACTCTAATGGCTGGCTTGAATAGTAGAAGTTCTCAGCGAGGTACTGGCTCGGTAATTTCTTTAAGAGGGGGGCTTCATTTGATCGCATGAGATATTCGTTATCGAGTCTTTGCATCAAGAAGGGAATCCAGGCCAAGCCACTTTCAATGAAGAGTAATTTCAAGTTAGGGAATCTCTCAGGAATTCCATTGATGATCATATTTGTTGCGTGAATCAGCGTATTGAGTACGAAGCCCAAAGAATGCACTGAAATAAATCGGTTCATTCCTTCAAAGAGTCGCTCTTGTTGATTAAATGCTGCATGGAAACCAAGGGGCATTCCACGCTCCTCCAACATCGCATAGAGGCGCATATATTTATTGTCGTGAACGGCGGCATACCTGGTACTTGTCACCATGAAACCGATTACACCTGGCATCTCTCCGAAAGTTTCAACCATTCGAATTGAAGCATCGACATCAAAGAACGGTAAATAGACCATGCTCTTCACGGAATTGTCTTGTGGCAAGACCTCCTCAGTCCACCATCGTGTATATGCCCAAGCGAGAGCAGTCTCTATCTGAGGATCGGGATGCATTCCAAGAGCCAACATGGGAGTAGGGAAAACTACTTGATAATTAATCCCGATAGCTTCTCTCTGCCTTCGTGACCGAGTTGTTTCAGGATGCTCCTTTCCTTCTGCTGCTTCATGCGGTATTCCGCCATATCGAAGAAGTCGTCCAGCGTTAAATTGATTGTTGGGTGCGGTAAAGAGAATATTTGCGGGATTACCCTCGCGCTGTAGAGCTAAGTGCCGCAACACTGGATCCTCAATGTATTTAAATATCTCGCCAAAATACTGATTTTCATAGTGGTGCGCATCAACGTCGACGATCAAAACATCTTCATAACCTCGCGCCTCAGCCTGCAACTGTGCATTGCGCAGATGCTCGCGGCTATTGAAGCCTTCGCGCTTACCCACTGCCATTTCACGTACAAGGTTTGTCTCTCCCAGATGTTCCATAGTTACGCTCTCCGTTTCATCGTATTAAGCGCCCGTTAACGATTTCCACATGCCCAGCTCAAAGATCTCCACCTCAACAGCTTGCAAGAGATTGGCCGCAGCAGTCATGGCCGCTGTAGCAGAGATTTCTGATGGGTTTGCAAATGGTCCAAAGTCTTCGCCCGCATCGCGTTTGGAGAAATACAACTGAACAGCGAGAGCAAAAAGTGACTGAACTTCTTCATGAGAAATCTTTTCAGGATCAATCTTTTGATAGGTCGCTATAACCTGCTTGAGAGATACCAGCGCCTCATTCTCAATCTCTTGTTCGGACATATACATCTCCTTTTTCAGTCACTACTTCAAATTTTCTTAAACGCGCTCCTCGTAATCCTGCGCAGTCGCCCGTTTCGAGCGAATATGCCCATCCATGCCAAGGACAAATCAATTGGTCTTCGGTCTCTGAAAATTCCTCGCGGAGCAATCGTTTCTCCGCATCGAGTACCGCCACTACGCGACCGAGAATCATTCCTTCTCCGACAGGTCCGCCTTGGTGTAAGCATCGATTTTCATAAGCAAAGACTCGACCTTTATGCCCAAAAACCACCACCTCGGTACCTGAGATGCTCGCCAAGAATCGTTGCCCCGTTTCAAGAGCTTCAGCTTTGGCAATGAATGTATCTGCCACCTTAAGCCTCCCTTACGTAAGGAGAGGCCAAAACTTTTGGATGCAGATATTCAAGAAGTCCTTGCGGACCACCCTCACGTCCCATACCGCTTTGCTTGACTCCCCCAAATGGAATTGAAACATCAGATACAAGTCCCCTATTTATTCCCAACATTCCAACTTCAAGATTTTCTGCAACATAACGAATCTCCCGCTTACCAAATACATATCCCGCAAGACCCGCTTCGCTTTGATTTAAGCGCTCGACTAATTTGCGCAGATCATCGTACGGTGCAATCGCTGCAACCGGAGCGAA
>CANJXW010000117.1 GCA_947478965.1 Candidatus Nanopelagicaceae bacterium
AAGGATGAGGTCAAGTGCTGCGCGGTTGCTCTCGAGGTTTGGAGCAAATCCACCTTCATCACCAACGCTTGTTGACAAGCCGCGCTTCTTCAAAACTGATTTGAGTGAGTGGTAAATCTCTGCTCCCCAACGAAGTGATTCGCGGAATGTTGGTGCGCCAATTGGAGCAACCATAAATTCTTGAATATCAACGTTTGTATCAGCATGTGCTCCACCGTTGAGAATGTTCATCATTGGTACAGGAAGAATGTGTGCATTTGGTCCGCCGAGGTAACGGAAGAGTGAAAGATCAGATGATTCTGCAGATGCTTTTGCGACAGCGAGTGAAACGCCGAGAATTGCATTAGCGCCCATGCGAGATTTATTTGGTGTGCCATCAAGCGCGATCATCGCTGCATCGACAAGACGCTGATCTTGTGATTCAAGGCCTGTGATCTGTGGTGCGATTTCGTTGTTGACGAATGCGACAGCTTTCTGAACGCCTTTACCGAGATAACGCTTTCCACCATCACGAAGTTCAGCTGCTTCGAAAGCTCCAGTTGATGCGCCACTTGGAACAGCTGCGCGAGCTTGTGTGCCATCTTCTAATTGGATTTCGACTTCAACCGTTGGGTTTCCGCGGGAGTCGAGGATTTCACGTGCGCCTAGAGCTTCAATAATTGCCATGGAATATCTCCTTTAAATTCACATATCGACTGTGAGTTATGAACTGGTTTTATCTACGCTCGGCGTTGAACGATATAGAGCAATACTACCGCGACTCAGCTTGCTTAATCTGCTCGGCAATCTTGCGACCTTGTTGGCGAAGAGCGTTCTCGGGATCGATCTCATTGGCATGAGCCCAGGCGATAATGCTGGCAAGGGCCTCACCGACGCTCTCTTCCGTGGCTTTCTCATCAGGTAAGAAATCCTCAAAATCTAGATCGACGCCATATTTTTCTGCGCGATAGAGCAGCTTGGCAAAGAGCGGCAAGGCAGGTTGTGCAAGCGCAACGCCATCGAGGGCAGATGTGCGCCCCTTCTCCTTCGCCTTGATCTCTTCCCAGTTTTCAATAATCTCTTGAGTGCCGGTGACTTCAAGACCATCGAAGACATGTGGGTGGCGACGAATTAATTTATCTGCAATCCCTTTTGCGACTTCTTCAATGGAGAAAGGATCGGTTGGGTGATCCTGCGCCATCCGTGCATGGAAATAAACCTGCAGAAGAACATCACCGAGTTCCTCACGCATTCCAATTCGATCGTTGCTATCGACGGTATCGATAAATTCGTACGACTCTTCAAGAAGGTATTTAACGAGTGATTCGTGGGTTTGTTCTGCATCCCACGGACATCCACCAGGTGAACGAAGACGGTCCATTATTTCGACGAGTCGAAGTAGTTCTGAACCTTCCATCTGGTACTCCAAAATTCTCCGAGATTTACTTCGCAGGCGTTGTTACAGCGCCATCGGTGTTATCAACGGCGATGATGTCACCTGTAGCTGGATCCCATGTTCCGTAACGTGGGTTGATCTTAATTTTAAGTTCAGCAGCCTTTGCAGTGAGCAGCGTTGAAATACGTGCGCCAGCTTCTGCTTCTGCAACGCCTGATTGGATAAGCGCTGCTGTGATGAGATCAGATGTCGCGATTGCGCGAAGGTACGGATCGAGATCATCTGGAGCGATCATTGCGCTCACGAGGCTCTCTGGAAGTTTTTCTTCGCCACCAATTTGGGAGATGATTTCTGAACGCTTCTGCGCAATCATGGCGTTAGTGACTTTAAGGTCTAGCTCTTTAGCGATTGCATCATAAATCTGAATAAGGATCTTAAAACGTAATTGTCCGCGAACGAGGTCTTCTCCAGATGCCAATTGCATCTGCGCTGTATCAACCTTGGCGCGCTCTGCGAGGATTGCATCAACAGTTGCCTGCAGATCGGTTTGAGCAATCTTTGAATCGCCGATTGATGCCGCTTCATTAACTTGTGAACATCCAGTCAGGAGCAACCCGGTTGCTATTACAAGGGCTGCGATTGATTTCTTCACGTGGTGCTCACTTTCGATCTTAGGAAACGGGCTTCTGCGGTGTTAGTTCGATAAGGACTTGAGAAACCCAAGCCAGAAGAGAAGTATCCACCATTTCTGGCTTGGGATTGGACGGATTCCAGCTATGAGCCTTAGGCATGGTGACCATCACAGTTTGAGTTGCCCCTTTATAGAGCGAACCCGGAAATAAGCGGGTCAATCGCAACTGTTTGGATTCAGGCAAGGTTAATGGGGTCAATCTGAGGAATTTTCCTGCGGCGACAACTTCGCGAACGCCGTGTGATTTGGCGAGTGCTCGCAATTCGGCAACGCTCAAGAGAGCTTGTGCTTCCTCAGGTAATTCTCCAAATCGATCTATGAGTTCATCACGAATTGCAGCAACATCTGCAGGAACGGTGACATCTGCAAGGCGGCGGTATAGATCTAAGCGCAGGCGTTCACCCGGAACATAACTCTCTGCAAGGTGAGCATTAATAGGTAACTCGACTTTGCACTCGTGTCGCTCTTCTTCTTTTTCGATGATGCCAGTCTTGTAATCGTTGACCGCTTCACCGACCATGCGCATATAAAGATCAAAGCCGACATCTGCGATGTGACCTGATTGTTCACCGCCAAGTAAATTGCCGGCTCCGCGAATTTCAAGATCTTTCAGAGCAACGCGCATTCCAGAACCGAGATCGGTATTCGTTGCAATTGTCTTGAGACGATCCAGTGCAATTTCAGAGAGAGGTTGATCTTGCGGATAGAGGAAATATGCATACGCGCGATCGCGACCACGCCCAACACGACCACGCAACTGGTGAAGCTGAGATAGCCCAAAGTTATCTGCGCGTTCAACGATCAATGTATTTGCATTTGCAATATCGAGTCCGCTTTCAACGATTGTTGTACAGACAAGAACATCAAAGTCACGGTTCCAAAAACCGAGAATTACATCTTCGAGCGCGCCTTCGCTCATCTGACCATGCGCGACACGAATGCGAGCTTCAGGCACAAGCTCTTGAATCTTTGCTGCTGCTCGGTCAATCGATTCAACTCTGTTGTGGATATAGAAGATCTGACCATCTCGTAGTAGTTCACGGTGGATAGCGGCGCGAATCTGCGCATCTTCACTTGGGCCAACGTAGGTCAGAATCGGATGGCGTTCCTCAGGTGGCGTCGTGATCGTCGACATCTCGCGGATGCCTGTCACTGCCATCTCAAGTGTGCGTGGAATCGGCGTTGCAGACATCGCAAGGACATCTACGGTCGTGCGCATCTTCTTCAGGGATTCCTTCTGTTCGACCCCAAAACGCTGCTCTTCATCGACGATAACAAGGCCTAAATCCTTAAAGACAACGTCTTGCGAAAGTAAGCGATGGGTGCCAATAACAACATCAACTGTTCCCGCCGCAATTCCTGCGATGACTTCTTTGCTCTCCTTCGGCGTAT
>CANJXW010000118.1 GCA_947478965.1 Candidatus Nanopelagicaceae bacterium
GTTGGTCGCTGGCCCATGAGACCCATCAATCGAGGGATCGAGTGTCCATAGACGTCGGCATCGAGGATTCCGACGCGTAGACCTTTTTGCGCAGCAGCTATCGCAAGGTTTGTAGTGAGGGATGACTTACCTACGCCCCCTTTGCCGGATGCAATACCAAGAACTCGTGTGAGCGAGTCCGGTTGCGCAAAGGGAATATATTTTTCTCGACCATTGCGAACAATTTTCTTAACGTTATCTCTCTGCTCTTGAGACATAACTCCAAAGGTTATTTCGATTGATGCGATCCCATCGATACCAGAGATTGCTTGTGAAATATCTCCGCGGAGTCGATCTTGCATCGGACAACCTGAGATCGTGAGAAGAATAGTCAGCTTTGCAATGCCGCCTTCAATTTCAACGGATTCGACCATACCGAGTTCCGGAAGGGCGCGATGGAGCTCTGGGTCCTGAACTGTTGCAAGTGCGGCATGTACTAATTCAAGGGTGCTCACAATAAATCTGGATCAATCTGAGGTTTCATTTTATCAATCTCGTTTTCTGCTTCGTTTAGGACACCGGAGATCTGCTTCTTAATAAACTTCTTTGGATTTAAATCTGATGGTTGAAGGTCTTCGAACCCAGGGCCTAAGTTCTCTCGAAGCTCAGCTGTCGCAGTATGGGAAAGAGCGCGTAATTTACGAACAATCTTTGCAGCTTCCGATGCAAACTTAGGTAGCCGCTCTGGGCCGACCAAAATAATGGCAAGAACTGCTAAGCCAAATATCTCACCTGCTCCGAAGTCAAAGAACATCGCTTTTTCCTACTTTGCCACAGACAAGATCAGGGTTGTGGTCAGTGTTAGACCGCCGCGGATATAGGTCACTTCGACGCTATCTCCTACATTTTTCGATCTGATCGCAACGATGAGTTCTTCAGGAGTTGTAATCGCTCGTCCATCAAATTTAGTAATCAGATCGCCTGCCTTGAGACCAGCCTTCGATGCCGGTCCCCCTGGAAGAACTGCATTTGCAGCTTTTGATATCTGCGCTCCATCACCTGATACCTGCATATCAACGGAGATGCCAATTACTGGATATGTGGCTTTTCCATTCTTAATCAGTTGATCTGCAGTCTTGCGCGCTTGGTTGATCGGTATAGCAAAGCCAAGTCCAATTGATCCGCTTTGCGAATTAGCTGATTGTCCAAGGGTTGCAATCGCAGAATTAACTCCGATGACAGCACCTGTTGAATCCACGAGTGGACCCCCAGAGTTTCCGGGATTAATTGCTGCGTCAGTTTGGAGGGCGTTAATAAATGAATTCTCGTTATCTGTCGCACCCGTAGTAACAGCGCGATTCTTTGCGCTAATTATTCCAAGGGTTACTGTTCCCGAAAGCCCAAGGGGTGAACCGATGGCAATCACAGAATCTCCGACGGCAACTTTGTCGCTATCGCCAAATTGCATAGCGGTTAGGCCGTTTTGATTTATCTTAAGAACTGCAAGGTCATATGCGGAATCTCTACCCACAACTGTTGCTGTGAATTTTTCACCTGAGTTGAGAATAACTTCAATCTTGCCATTTGCTGTAACCGCTTCGGCGATGACGTGATTGTTCGTTAAAATATATCCTGAACTTTCGATAACAAAACCAGTTCCAGTTGCTCCACCGCCAGCGCTTTCGGCAGCGATAGAAACTACAGATGGAAGAACTCTTTTGGCGATATCGGCAACAGATCCTGGCGCCCGCTCAATTGAGGACGAGACCTGCGTCAGATTGATGGAATGCCCAAAGAGTGAACCCGATGAGGAAGCCCCAAATATTGCTCCGACCAGACCTGCAATAAAGGCCATAAGAATTGCATTGGTTCGTGTAATGAGATTTGACTTTCCATTGCGCGAAGCCGGAATCCACCAAGGCCCCGAAGAATGCAATCCGCTCATGGCCTTATCTTCCTACAACTTGGTTGCAAGTAACAAACCATCTCCAACGGGGATAAGCGCGCTCACCCATTTTTCTCGCTCAGATTTCATTAATTTCCCAGCATCTCGCAGCGAAACAGTCTTCGGGTCGCGCTGGGCAGGATCTGGAACTTTTCCCCCACCGAAGAAATTATCGATAACAAAGACGCCACCGCTTCGAAGAATTCTGTGGGCTTCGGCAATCGCATAATTTATATCTTCAGGGTTATGGCGAAAGATCACAAGGTCATAGGCGCGATCAGTCAGCTTCGTCATAACATCCATCACTGGATTTGTGATTAAACGGAAACGAGCTGGAGCAATTTCACTCTCTTGCAAGGCAGTCTTTGCGATATTGCTATGTTCCATTTCATCATCAATAGATGTCAAAGTTCCGCTCGGCATCATTCCTTCTAATACCCAGAGCGCGCCAACACCTGATCCTGTTCCGATTTCGACAACTGATTGAGCAGAGAGCACGTGGGCTAGGTGCCTAAGGTATGCGCCTGCGCCAGGTGTGACATCGATTGCGCCAATTTCATTTCCGCGCGCCCGTGCTGCAATTTTTACATCGCTTTCAGGGATAAAGGTCTCGACATAACTGTGCGGATCTGTCTTCATGAGAGAGATGTTAGCCATTCAATGAGCAATCGAACCCCAAAACCAGTTCCGCCTTTCGGGTTTTCTCCAGAATCAGTCTCGCTGCGTGCTGGCCCTGCAATATCAAAGTGAACCCAATTACGTTTTCCAGCAAAGTGTTCTAGAAAGAGCGCGCCTGTGACTGAACCTGCTGAATACTCGCCCTTATTCGCAGTGTGATTGAAATCCGCAATATCGCTTTCAAGGGCATCGACGTAATCATCAACGAGTGGCATATGCCAAACTCGATCGCCAGTGCGTTCTCCTATCTTGCTAAAGTTCGCAGCAAGATCGCGATCACGTGTATACATCGCTGCATATTGGCGACCTAGTCCAAGTGTTGCAGCGCCAGTAAGCGTTGCAATATCGAGTAGATAATCTGGATCGAGATTGATATCTGCATAAGCCAAGCCATCGGCAAGAATGAGGCGACCTTCAGCATCAGTATTAATAACTTCCACAGTAGTTCCGCCGTAATGTGAAATAACATCACTTGGCCGGGCAGATGTTCCAGAGAGCGCATTTTCTGCAAGGGCCATCAGCACAGTTACTTTAATCTGAGGTTGAAAATGTGGCATTGCGCTAATTGCGCCAAGGGCAGCAGCAGCGCCAGCCATATCGCTCTTCATTGCTGTCATTGCTTCGTAAGGACGTTTTAAGGAAATTCCACCTGTATCAAAGGTGATTCCTTTTCCGACGATGACTACGTGTGGCAGAGCAGAAGAGCTCTTCTTCTTTCCCTTTGGCAGATATGTAATTTCAACAAATCGAGGACCTGGATTTGGGGATGAGTTTCCAATCGCTCGAAGCCCTCCGAACTCAGCTAACTCTTTTCCACTCAGGACTCGAATATCGAGACTATTTTCTTCTGCA
>CANJXW010000119.1 GCA_947478965.1 Candidatus Nanopelagicaceae bacterium
GTGTTCGCGAAAAGAAACTTACCAACATGCGCGCATCAGGTACTGACGAATCAGAGCGTTTGATTCCACCTAAGAAGCTCAACATGGAAGGTGCTCTCGAATTCTGTCGTGAAGACGAGTGCGTTGAAGTTACTCCTGCAGTTGTTCGTATCCGCAAGGTAACTCTTGATGGAGCAGAACGCGCACGAGCAACATCACGCGCGAAGAAGTCCAACCAGTAATTCAGTAATTCAGCAGAAAAGCATTACCTTCGCTTAGTGCGAGGAGAGAAAGGCCGAGGCGTCAACAAGATCGTAAATGTTGACTCACCTCGGTCTTTTTTGTGGTCATTCTGTGTCAGGGTGAAGATATGTCACTGCGTTAAGGTTCAATAGCCTTATGTCCAAAGCTCCGATCTCCTTACAGCGCAGCGAACGCGCTCCGGATGTCGTGGACTTTGATGCCGAGCAGATCGCTGCGATCGCTCACCGCGGATCACCTCTGCTTCTAGCTGGTGGACCCGGCACTGGAAAAACTCTTGTTCTTATCGAATCTGCCCTTGCGCGGATTGAAGCTGGCCAAGATCCAGATTCAATATTGCTCCTGACCTATGGCCGCGAGCGAGCATCAGAACTTCGCGATGCAATTGCGCTTCGTACTACAAAGACAATGTACGAACCACTTGCTCGCACCTTTCACTCACTCGCATATTCGATTATGAAGATGAAGACCGGAGAGGGTTATCACGAACCGATTTTGCTTTCTGGCCCTGAACAAGAGAACTTTATTCGCCAACTTCTTGAAGGCGATGTCGAAGATGGATATCGCGCGTGGCCTCTTGAACTCCAAGATGGCGAAGATAAGAAAGGTAATCCACTCTTAACCCAAGGATTTATCCGCGAACTTCGCGACTTGATGATGCGCGCAAACGAACGTGGGATCTCTCCACAAGATCTAGCTTCTCGTGGAAAGAGCGCTGGCGAAAAATTCTGGGAACCTGCCTCTGATTTTTGGCAGCGCTATAAAGAGATTATGGCAATTCGTGAAGATGCTGCTGCTGATTCGAAGATGCGTATCGATCCATCCGAATTGATGAGCGTTGCAATTACCTATCTCAAATCTAACGAGAAAGTTCGGGCACAACTTCAAAAGCGATTTACAACGATCGCCGTCGATGAATTCCAAGAGAGCGATCCAGCCCAACGTGAGCTCCTGCGTCTGATCGCAGGGCAAGATCTCATCCTTGCATTCGATGGTGATAGCGCCGTTGGGCGATTCCGCGGTGCAGATCCAGATGGTCTACCGGCGCATCTCGATACGTATCTTGCACAAGGTGCACTTCGCATTGATCTGCACAATTCGTATCGATCACGCCCTGAGATTTTCAACCTGGCAGTACAGGTCGTTTCGCACTTTAGAGCGCCATCAAAGACGCGCGAACGCACATGCGCATATTCTGCTGAAAATGTTATTGATCAACCGCTGACGATCTCAAAGCTTTCATCGCAATCACAAGAAGCCCAATACATCGCCTATCTTTTCAAGCGCGCGCATTTAATGAAGGGGATTCCTTATTCGCAGATGGCGGTGATCCTTCGCGCATCAGGCACACAAGCAAGTGCACTTCGGCGTGCATTTGCTCAAGTTTCTATCCCTGTCGCAGGCGATCTTGAGGCCCTTGCTACCAACCCTGCCATCGCGCCATTTTTGCTCCTAGCTCGCGTTGCAACCGGTACACCCATCAATCTCGATATCTGCGAACGTCTCTTGATCTCTGAATTCGGAGGCGCGGATGCGATTTCACTACGTCGTATCCGTCAATCTCTCTTGCTCGCACGAGATGAAGCAACCGATCAACGCACCGGTACTCAATTACTTATCGATGCGATCGATAAGGGCGATATTCCTATTGAAGATAACGCAGCGCTGACGCGTGTACACGAGATATTAAGCGCCGCACGAGCATCGCTCCGCAAGAAGAGTGCGCGACCCGAAGATCTCTTCTGGGCGATCTGGGATAACGCAAAGACGAGCGACAATGAAAAGTTAAGCCAAGCATGGTTATCTGCTGCTCTGCGTGGTGGAGCTCGCGGAGCTGCTGCAGACCG
This sequence comes from Candidatus Nanopelagicaceae bacterium, assembly GCA_947478965.1. Classification (GTDB taxonomy): domain Bacteria; phylum Actinomycetota; class Actinomycetes; order Nanopelagicales; family Nanopelagicaceae; genus Planktophila. The sequence goes on from CANJXW010000119.1 coordinate 2,088, forward strand.
CGACCTTGATGCGATGATTCAGCTCTTTGACTCTGCTGCGCGATTCTCTGAACGATTCCCATATTCAAAGCCTTCTGCATTTCTCGATGAAATTTCGCGCGAACATATCGTCGGAGACATTATTACTGCGCAAGGTGTACGACCTGATGTTGTTGAAATTCTCACCGTTCACTCTGCAAAGGGTCGTCAATGGGAATATGTCGCAGTCGCGGGGTTGCAAGAAGGTACATGGCCAAATCTTCGCCAACGCAGTTCGCTCCTTGGCAGCGAACGACTTGTTGAACGCGAACGGTTAGGCGATCTTCCGCGCCTTGAGCTCGATGTGATCGCAGCTAGCGCACTTGCCGATGATGAACGTCGATTGCTCCATGTTGCTCTGACCCGTGCGCGCCAAGGTTTGATCGTTACCGCCGTTGCACGCGAAGATGACGAACCATCTACGTACTTTGAAGAGATCGCAGAAAATATCTCCGACACTTCGGTCGTTACCGATCTTCCTCGCCCTCTTACAACTGCGGCTCTGATTGCGACTCTGCGACGCGAACTCGGATCGGATCGATCCGATACCGCAGCAGGGCTCTTGAAAACCTTAAGTGAAAACGGGATGAACGCGGCAGATCCTCTGAATTGGACTGGTTTTGCAGCGATTTCATCGACCGATCCCGTTGTCCCAGCCGGTGAACCCGTATCGGTATCTCCCAGTGGCGCCGAGACCTTTACCCAATGCGGTGTGAAATGGTTCCTCGAGCGAAGCGGTGGGACCAATGGAGATTCGACGGCGCAGATCTTGGGATCTGCGATCCATGAATTTGCGCGCATTAAAGTCGAACAACCAGAGATTACACAGAGCGAACTCATAGCAACGCTCGAAAGTTCGTGGTCGCTCATTGACCAGAGCCAGGGATGGGTCAGTACAACTTCTCTCAAACGCGCAATTAAGATGCTCGAGCGATTTGCGCATTACCATGCAAAGACAACGCGTGATGTCGCAGGTGTAGAACTCGATTTCTCGATCAGTATTGGTCGAGCAACTATCCGAGGTTCGGTTGATCGCATCGAAGTCGATAGCAACGGAGAATATTACGTCATTGACTTTAAGACCGGAAAGAAGATGATCTCTGTCAAAGAGGCAACAACAAATCTTCAACTTGCATGTTATCAACTCGCTATTGCACTCGATGGATTTGAAAAGAGGTTAAGCGGTAGCGTCTCTAGTGGGGCCGAACTCGTCTATTTAGCTGGTGATGGCAAGAAAGCAACTCTTCGTACCCAAGTTGTCATTGATCAAGAAGAGGTTAAGGCAAAGATCGAAACAATCGCCGAAGGAATGGGCGCAGAACAATTCCA
>CANJXW010000120.1 GCA_947478965.1 Candidatus Nanopelagicaceae bacterium
ATCGGTAAGAGTTCCCTTGCAGCAGGTGGCGCTATTGCATCATCTCCATTGCTGCTTGGCATCCTTGGCGATCACTTTGGAATATCGCGCGCTTACATAATGATTCCTATTTTGCTCATCGCCGCGATGGTTATCGTTGTGATGACGCCCTCAAAGAAGTATGTTGCTAAGGCAAGTGCATGAGTTATAAAACGCGGCGCCTAGTTACGATTATCGCCCTTATCGGAATCGTTCTTCTTATCGCCCTCGGGGGGCTGTAAAACGCGTTCAACGCTAATATCTGCTGGCAGCTTCACTTTATCTTTAAAGATTAACCAGATAGTCAGTGATGCAGTAATTGAGATACCAGCGCAGACAGCGATAGTTTCGCGAGTTCCAATTACTTCAACGAGCCATCCAATAAATGGCGAACCAAATGGTGTTCCTCCCATAAAGATCAATAAATAAATCCCACTCACGCGTCCACGGATTGCGGGATCGCTATGAACTTGAATCAATGAGTTTGCGCTAATCAACGTCATGAGGGCAAAGAGCCCACAAAAAGGTAACCAGAGCGCATATAGGTTGTAGTTCGGGATAATCGAAAGGAGTGCGATAGATGCTGAAAATGCAATGCTCATGCGTACGACAAACATCGTGTTACGAAAGCGCTCAAGGCGTGCACTTAAGAGCGCACCAAAGACCGATCCAATCGCAACGTATGTGCCTAGCAAACCGAAAGATGCAGGGCCTTTTCCAAACTCCTTGGTCGCCATCAACCCATTAAAGATCTGCATATTGAGGCTAAAAGTTGCGGTAAAGAAGATAACCAACATAACTACATAGAGGTCAGGTCGTGCAAGTGCATATTTCAGCCCTTCACGAATCGTTCCTTTAGTGTCATTGCGATCGAGCAAAAAGAATTCGGATTTGCGCATTCTCAGCAAAGCCGCAATAACAAAGAGGTACGTGCAAGCGTTGATGAGGAATGATGGACCAGTTCCAAAACTTGCAATAAGAATTCCTGATAGAGCAGGTCCCACAAGACGGCCAGCGTTGAAGTTCGCTGAATTAAGGCTTACGGCATTTGCAACATCTGAATGCCCGACGATTTCAGTCGTGAAACTTTGGCGTATTGGAGCATCCAGAGCTGTTGAAATTCCAAGGGCAAGGGCAAAGAGAAAGACATGCCAGACCTGAATAATTCCGGTGACTACAAATAGGCCTAGCCCAAGGGATGCAAGGGCGCCTGCAACATTTGTTGCGATGAGAAGTTTGCGTTTATCAACGCGGTCTGCGAGTGCGCCACCGTGAAGAGAGAAGAAAAGTACCGGCGCAAATTGCACGGCAGTGACAAGTCCTAAATAGGTTCCGCTGTTATCGGTAAGTTCTAGAACGAGCCAATCTTGCGCAGTGCGCTGAGCCCATGCCCCCATATTTGAGAGCGCGCTAGCAGGAAAGAGAATTCGGTAATTTCGATGGCGAAATGAACGCCAATGCCCTGTTTCATCTACCCGTGTACGCATTAGGCTACCTTTATGAGCGCTGAGAAGTCATCGATTAAATCTATAGTAACCCTAATTGCAATCGGGACGATCACGTGGCTGAGCGCCGGTGTCATTGCTCTCGCTGTTGGCGCAGAGAGCAAAATAATCTGGACCTGTGTAGTAGGCGCTGCGCTTGGGGTAACAGGAATGAGATATTCCATTCGCCGTTCGCGCAGAAGCGGCATTTAAAGCTTTACGCTTCGAGCTGGCCTGCAATACCGCGCAGTACGCGGCCAAGGCGCTCTGCTTCTGCACCTGATGGATGGCGGCCATGGCGCAAACTATTTCCGACCTTATCGAGAATTTTAATTGTGTCTTCAATCATCGCTGCAAGATCATCGTTATTGATGCGATTATTTTCAACGAGTGAAACTGGCGCATCGATAATACGAACAGAGAGAGCTTGTGGTCCACGACGAGAATCTGCAACACCGAATTCAAGTTTTGTTCCAGGCTTTACCGTGGTGACGCCTTCTGGAAGTGATGTTGCGGCGAGATAAACATCTTCGCCTTCATCAGATGAGATAAAGCCAAACCCTTTTTCGAGGCTAAACCATTTAACGCGGCCTGTAGGCATAAGGGGTTGCTCCTAACAATATGGTGTTGAGTACTCGTGTAGCCGCAGGGGTGCGGGCAGGGTCGAAGTTTATCGCAGAAGGCTTGCGCCGTGAAGTCCTATTTAGAGCGTAGCTTCCGAGTGAGCCCCACAGCCATGATCGACCGAGACCACGCGTGCATCATCAGGTGCGATCGCATTTGCGCATACGCCAAATGCTGAGCGTAGAGAGCCCGCTATCGGAATAAAGAAACCGCATGAAGCGCATGGTTTTGGGGCGCCCTGTGCAAGAGGTGTATTTGGTCCGCGATCGCCGGTGTACCAACGCTTGCTTGCTTGATCGCGGCCTTCAATAGATAGAACGCGTGTGCGCATCAGCCCAAGATCAAATACTTGTACCGCATCTAAATCTTCATCTTGGATGAGTGCGTTTGGAGATGGAGATAAACGCGTATCTTCAAGAAGACTTGGAACGATAACGCCCGGTTGAATATCTTCAGGCAAGATGCGATCGCGGTAATCAATCCACTCTGGTGCAAGAAGTGCATCAGGTCCCGGCAAGACAACAACGTCGCAGAGAGTTGGTTCGGCCTTTGCATCAACCTTTGCAACGGTGACGCACCAGCGCCAACCTTTGTAACCTGGAAGATCTGCTTCGAAGAGATAACTTGCAACGCGATCTTCATCTGCATATTCAACAGAAATATATTCGCCAACTTGTGCTGGTTTTTCTGCATCCTCAAGCGCCGCTTTTCGCGCGAGGTCGAGAGCATCAAATTTCTTAGACATGGGCTCATGGTAAAGCAGAACGGACCCTCAATGTTAATTGAAGGCCCGTTCTGTCGAGATTATGCGGGAATTAGAAGTCCATTCCTCCGCCATCGCCGCCGCCAGCAGGTGATGCTGACTTAGGTTCTGGCTTATCGGTGATGACCGCCTCTGTTGTAATAAAGAGGGCGGCAATCGATGCAGCATTTTGAAGTGCTGAACGAGTTACCTTTGCAGGATCAATAATTCCTGATTTGATCATGTCAACGTATTCACCTGTTGCAGCGTTAAGTCCGTGGCCTGCAGGAAGGTGACGTACCTTCTCTACAACGACTCCGCCTTCAAGTCCTGCGTTAATTGCGATCTGCTTGAGTGGAGCTTCGATTGATACTTCAACAATCTTTGCGCCAGTTGCTTCATCACCCTCGAGCTTGAGAGTTTTAAATGCTGCTGTTGCTGCTTGCAAGAGCGCAACGCCACCACCGGCGACGATGCCTTCTTCAACTGCAGCTTTTGCGTTACGTACTGCATCTTC
>CANJXW010000121.1 GCA_947478965.1 Candidatus Nanopelagicaceae bacterium
CGCGGAATTCTTCATCTTGGTGCTACGACCCAAGACATCATGGATACCGCGCTGGCGCTTCAAGTATCTGAAGCCGGAACGCTTCTGCTCTCTCATCTCAATCGACTTGGAGATGCACTGGCAACTCTTGTCTTAGAGCACCAACAGACACTTATGCCTGGACGCACTCACGCCCAGCACGCAGTCCCAACTACCTTTGGATTAAAATGTGCAATCTATCTATCTGAATTAGATAGACATCGATCTCGGATTAAGAATTCGGTCTCTGAAGCATCATGCATATCGCTCTATGGGGCATCAGGAACATCGGCTGCGATGGGCGCCGATGAGCGAGAAATACGCAATATTGTCGCTCAAAAACTAGGGCTACGAGATGAATTTATACCGTGGCATGCCAGCCGAGATCGATTTATAGATCTCACAAGTCAGTGCGCAAACCTGTCTGTCACCCTTGTTCGACTTGCCCGAGAGATTGTGGATCTATCTCGTACCGAGATAAATGAAGTCTTTGAACCAGGTGGCCACCATAAAGGCGCGTCATCAACAATGCCACAGAAGAGAAATCCTGTGATGTCCGAGGCAATTATTGGTATTGGTCTTGAAGCTATAGGAAGTGCCAACTCGATGTATCGGGCTGGTGAAGTTGGGCATGAGCGCGCCGCAGGGGAGTGGCAATTAGAGTGGAAGGTCATACCTGAAGCGCTCATGAGTTCTATCTCGGCGGTTGTTATTTCCTGTGAATTGCTTGAGGGTTTAGGTGTGAACAAAGATGTGATGCGCGCCAATGTTGAAAAACAGAATGGTTCGATCATGGCAGAGGCGTACATGATCGAGCTTGCGCGTGGAATCGGTAGAGAGCAAGCACATGATCTCTTGCATGAAGCGAGCAAGATGAGCGTGAGTGAAGATATTTCACTTGTTGAATCCCTTGTTCGCATCGATCCATCCATCGCACAACACTTCTCGAAGTGGCCGCTTGATCCAGCTGACTACATTGGAAATGCCTTAAGCGTCTGCGCCCATGTCGTTGGTCAATGGAATCTCACTTGACCAAAGAGATGCGAACGTTATAAACATTTTCATAAAAACTATTGACGAGCGCGCTTCTTTATATTAAGTTATGGTCAATCGATTGACCAACCTTGATCAATCGTGTTACCAGGAGGAATAGATATGGGGTTATCTCTAATGAAATCGAAGGCGTTTCGACGTCACGCGGTAATTAGCACTGCTCTACTTGTTGGCGCTTCTTTACTGGCTCCTATGAGTAGTCCTGCATCGGCAGATTCTTGTACCGATACTTTGACAAAGGCTCAAGCAGCTTCTTATGTACGTATGTCTTCTTATCAGCAGCCACCTCACGGTTGGTTTGATATTAACGGTGGCAAGTACCAGGGAATCGATGTTGAAGTCATTGAAGAAGTTCTTAAGGGACTCAATATTAAGTCATGGGATTACGTCACAGCTGACTGGGGCGCAATGATTCCTGGTCTCAATGCTTGTCGTTGGGACATCATGTCAATCGGCATGACATATACAAAGCTTAGAAGCGAAATGGTTCAGTTCTCGCTACCTGTTTATCAGTATGGCGTTGCCATGTTGGTAGCAAAGGGCAACCCAAAGAAGATTAAGGGCAAGGCAGATTGGAAGGGCAAGAAAGTCGGCGGAATTATTGGTTCAACCGATGATCAGGTAATCGGAGGCGTTAAGGGAGCTACATATGTTCCTTTCACAAAGTACTCAGATTTGTACCGCGCACTTTCAACAGGTCGTATTGATGCAGGAATGGTCGATGAGCTTCAGGGCGCATATGACTTCAAGCTTCAACCACAGCCAAAAATCACACTCCTCAAGGAGTGGACAGGCAAGGCAGTAGGCATCAGCAGCATCGTGATGCGTACAGGTGATACTGCGTGGGTCGCAGCTGTTAACGACCAACTCAAGATCATGCGTGCCAACGGAAAGCTCAAGGCAATCCTTCTCAAGTATGGAATGCCAGCTTCTGCATATGTCACTTGTGATGCTCCAACGAGCTTCACCAAGGACGGCATTGCTCAGTGTCTCTAAGGTTTTCTTCTTAAAGACATATAAAGTCAGTTCCTAATATCGAATGTAATATCTAATGAAGGGTAGGCGAGAACGTGGACACAATGACTTGGTCGGATCTTGTAGAGTTTCTTCCAACATTGCTTCACGGTCTCGCTTACTCCTTAGGTATTTCAGCAGTAGTTATTGTTTTATCAGTTATTGCAGGCATATTCGTTGCATTTATGCGAGTCTCGAGATTTCGATCTGTTCGTGGACCGGTACTTGCCTACGTCGAATTCATTAGGTGTACTCCAGCGCTTGTACAGCTGTACTACATTTTTTATGTACTGCCAATTTTTGGAATTACCCTCGAGGCGCTCGTGGCCGGAATTGTCGGCTTTACGATTATTTATACGGCGTATCTTTCAGAGGTATTTCGCGCGGCGATCAACTCGGTGGCAAAGACACAAATCGAAGCTGCAGTGTCTCTGGGTATGTCACCTAGCCAGGCTCGCAGACTTGTCATTATTCCGCAGGCAGCCCGAGTGGCGTTACCGCCTACCGTTAACTATCTTCTGAGCCTTATCAAAGATACATCCTTGCTTTCCATTATTACGATTCAAGAAATTATGTTTAGAGGTCTAATCCTCGCCTCACAAACTTTTAAATATTTTACAATTCTTACTGAAGTAGCGTTTCTCTATTTTTGCGTCTGCTTCCCGCTCACAATTCTCGCGCGTAGACTTGAAGCGAAATTCGAAAGAGAACTTGGTTATGGATCCGGTGCAGCAAATAAGAAAAAGAACTTCTTCGCGGTAGGTCCATGGGGAGGATCAAAAGCATGAGTACTGAAATCGTCATGAAAAATGGGGAAGTTACATTTGAAGGGGTTTACAAGGACTTTTCTGGGGTACAGGTACTCCGAGGAATCGATCTTTCTATCGCCTCTGGTGAAGTGTTAGCGCTGCTTGGACAAAGCGGGTCTGGAAAGACAACGCTTCTGCGCTGTGTAAATGGCTTAGAAGTAATCCAGAAAGGCAAGATCCAAGCTGGTGGATTAATGATCCAAGATCCTGAGAAGAACCGCGGTTCGCTTTCTCAAGATATCGCCAAGATTCGCCAATCAATCGGAATTGTTTTCCAGCAATTTAATCTCTTTCCCCACATGACCGTTATGGAGAATGTGTGTGTTGCGCAGGTTAAGGTCCTGGGTCGAGGAGAAGAAGAGGCCCGCGAACGGGCACGCAACCTCCTGGATCGAGTCGGACTTCTTGAAAAAGCCGAGTCTCGCCCACTTCAACTTTCAGGTGGCCAACAACAGAGAGTTGCCATTGCTCGCAC
>CANJXW010000122.1 GCA_947478965.1 Candidatus Nanopelagicaceae bacterium
AATCTGGTTCGATGGAGATCGCAAGCGCGCAGGTAGCAAAGACGGTTGAAGGCGTTGCCTCATCTGGCGCCATTCTTGAGATTGCTCACCGCGTTGGCATCGAAGTACCTGTCATTGAAGCGGTGGCAGATATTGTCACGGGCGCACTTACTCCTGCACAAGCCCTTGCTCGTTTAATGGAGATTACGACTAAAGCCGAGAACTTCATCCGATGAAACAACGCGTAGCAATTCTCTGCGGTGGTCGTTCGAGTGAACATGAAATCTCGTGCATCTCTGCTGGCGGCGTATTGCAGGCAATGGATAAAGATCTCTACGAACCCATTGCAATCGGAATCACCAAGAGTGGTTCATGGGTATTAATACCAACGAGCTTTGATTTCACCATTAAAGATGGCGCACTACCTGTTGTTCCCGAGAACGCTCCTAAAGTAACTATCGATGTTGCTGGATTGAGCGTTGATGGCAAATCACTTAACATCGATATTGTTTTTCCACTTTTGCATGGACCGTACGGAGAAGATGGAACTATTCAAGGTTTACTCGAAATTATTGATCTTCCCTATGTTGGTTCAGGAGTTCTCGCCTCAGCCGTCGCCATGGATAAATCTTTTGCAAAGCCAATCTTCCAATCACAAGGAATGAAGGTTGCGCCAGGAATTACTGCAACCGCCGCGCAATGGAGCCACGACCCAGATGCAGTTCAAAGAGAAGCAGACCTTCTCGGGTATCCCGTCTTTGTAAAGCCCGCACGTGGCGGTTCAAGTCGCGGAACCACCAAGGTGAAGAAAGCATCTGATCTTCGCGCTGCAATTATTGAATCTCATCTCTTTGATCCCAAGGTAATGATCGAACAAGAGATACAAGGGATGGAAATTGAGTGCGCGGTTCTAGAAGTCGATGGAACCCCGCGAGCATCAATCGTTGGAAAGATTTCTTTTGATGCAAAGTATGAGTTCTATGATTTTGAAGCAAAATATTTAGATAACACGACAACGATCGAACTCCCAGCGCCAATCTCTGACGGTGATAGCGAAGCTATTCGAAAGAGCGCAGTTGATGCCTTCATCGCCCTTGGATGCAGTGGCCTTGCTCGCGTTGATTTCTTCTTAACTAAAAATGGCGAAGTTATTATCAATGAGATAAATACAATGCCTGGATTTACAGCAACTTCAGTCTTTCCCAAGATGTGGCAGGCGAGCGGAATTGGTTATCAAGAAGTCATTACACATCTCTTGAAATCGGCGCTGACGCGCTCAAATGGAGTTCTAGGAAACTAAGTTTGGAAAACTAGTACGTAACAGGGCAGGTAAGTGTGCGAGTAATTCCTGGAACAGCTTGCACCTTAGACAAGATCGCTCGTCCAAAATCCTCCATGGATGGAGCCTCTGCACGCATAATTACGTCATATGGGCCAGTGACGCCCTCAGCCAAAGTCACACCAGGGATCGCTGAAACTGCAGTTGCAACGCTCGATGCCTTACCGACTTCTGTTTGAATCAAGATGTAGGCCTGTACTGACATGGTTGCGTCCTCTCGTTTGGAAACCTAAAGGTATCCCATGTTCTACTCTTGGCGCTATGGGTTTACGTGAAGAAGAGATCATCGCAGCGCTCAGAGAGATCTTTGCAACATCCGAGTCTGCAGTAGAAGTTGGAATTGGTGATGATGGCGCAGTTGTTAAGGGATTTGACCACCAAGTCTTAACTACAGATATGGCAGTTGAAGGCGTTCATTTTCGTACAGATTGGTCTAGCGCCTTTGACATTGGACGCAAGATTACCGCTGCAAATTTGGCAGATATTTATGCCATGGGTGGTACCCCCAAATATTTATTGTTGGCACTTTCCTTAACGGGCGAAGAAGAACTCTCGTGGATTAAAGAAATTGCACGGGGTGTTAAATTCGAAGCCGATCTCGGTGGCGCATATTTAGTCGGTGGTGATTTAGCGCGAGGCAAGAACATCACTCTTTCGATGAGTGCGATTGGCCAATGCAAAGAACCAATTCTTCGAAGCGGTGCTCGCGTGGGCGATGGCATCTACCTTTCTTCGCTAACAGGGTGGTCGGCAGCAGGCCTCTTGATGATGACAGAAGGAAAGACTCCTCAAACACCTTTACAAGAGCGTGCGATTGCAGAATTTAAATCGCCATCTCTCGATTATGGATATGACTCGTCCAATGCGCACGCCTTAGCCGATATCTCTGATGCTCTTCTGATTCAAGGACTTCAAATTGCTAACGCATCTGGAGTTGCCTTTGCGCTCAACAAAGATCTCATTATGGCGGCGCCTGAGTTTTCAGAACTTTCGCAGCTCGCCGATTCAATTGACTGCGATGTGTGGCAGCTGATTTTTGCTGGGGGAGAAGATCATGTCTTCTTATGTACCGGTGTTGATCTTCCTGGAATTAAAATCGGTGAAGTCAAAGATGGTCTTGGAATTACTGGTGCAGACATGAAAAAAGCGCCAGATATCTGGCGCCATTTTCAATAAAGTTAAAAATTAACGAGTAACTTTTCCTGCCTTAAGGCATGAAGTACATACGTTCTGACGCTTGGTAGCTCCACCAACAAGGGTGCGCACGCGCTGGATATTTGGATTCCAACGACGACGTGTCTTCACCTGTGAGTGAGAGACGTTATTGCCAAAGCTTGGGCCTTTGCCGCAGATATCGCAGATTGATGACACGAGGTACTCCTTATAGATCTGATGGTGAACTGGTAAAAGCCATGTATATCTTTACCGGGGCGTGGCTCCGGCACTGGGCGTAAGGGTAGCAAGGAGGGCGCCTTTGAGGCTAATCCGTGCGGAAGGAGAGGTAGCACTAACGGATTTACGCGTAGGAAATCCATCGTGAGGGCTACCACACCGTTTTTCGCCATCGTCCGTGAAAAGTAGGCGCAAGATACGAAGTGAGTATGTAGAGCTACTCAGAAACGGAGAGTTGAGTTCCATGAATTCACTCGATCTAGCCAGATGGCAATTCGCCATTACAACGGTTTATCACTTCTTCTTTGTCCCGATCACTATTGGTACAGGTTTCCTCGTCGCTGGGCTACAGACGGCTTGGTTTAGAACCGCCAAAGTTAAATACCTCCGGGCAACGAAATTCTTCGGAAAACTCTTCCTCATCAACTTTGCTATCGGCGTTGTCACAGGCATCGTTCAGGAGTTCCAATTTGGAATGAACTGGTCTTCATATAGCCGCTTCGTCGGTGACGTCTTCGGTGCACCTCTTGCAATGGAAGGCCTGCTCGCTTTCTTCCTTGAGAGCACCTTCTTAGGTCTTTGGATCTTTGGCTGGGATCGACTTCCAAAGCGAATCCACCTTG
>CANJXW010000123.1 GCA_947478965.1 Candidatus Nanopelagicaceae bacterium
AGATATCCGCATGGCGCAATCCATGATGGATTACATCTTCCGTCGTCTTGCACTTGATTACCTGCCATATGAAACACGTAGCAACATGGGGCTCTACACATCTTCAGAGCGCGCACGCGCACTCGAGACAGGTGAGTACACACAAGATCTACAGGTTGCACCAGTAGCGCACGCTGCAGCACCCGCTGCACCAGTTGCTAAAGCTGTTGAAATCAAGATCGAAGCAGCGCCAGTTGCACAATCTAAAGAGTACGGATCATCAACTGAGTTGATGGAAGCACTCTCTGGTGTGAAAGCTGATGCGCCACTATGTATGACATGTGGAGTAAAGATGCGCATGTCAGGTGCATGTTATGTATGCGAAGGTTGTGGAAACACATCTGGTTGCAGCTAACAAATATTTAAAAAGTACGTAAAAAACCCGCCGATCACAGTGATCGGCGGGTTTTTTATTGAGATGAGTGCTGGCACCACGCTCACGAAAAAACCACATTCTCTTCACAGGAAGTATTCAAGTGGTGCACACCTACCTTCGAGATTCTTCTCATGTAAGACAAAAATCGCTAAATCAGCGATAAAAGTTCTTATACAAGGAGCGCCTCATGTTAAGAAATAAGAAAGCACTATCTGGAGTAATTGCAGTAGCTCTACTCGGAGCCCTAGCAATGGCTCCCGGCGCATCAGCTGTGACAACACTGACCGCTACTCAGAAATCACAGCTTAAATATCTCGTAGAAGAAGAGAAGATGGCAAGAGATGTTTATACATACCTTGCTGCCAATGTCACCACGATGAAATTTGCAAATATCGCAAAATCAGAACAGACTCACATGGATTATGCAGCAACGATTCTTAAGACATACAAGATCTGGAATCCAACAACAAATCGCAAGGTCGGAGTCTTTTACAATCAAGAGATTCAGGGACTCTATAACGATCTTATTAAGAGCGGATCTGCTGGAGTTCTCGAAGCGTTTGCAGCTGGCGTCACTGTTGAAACTGTCGACATCGCATCTCTTGAAGTGTTGCTTGCTAAGGATTCACCAGTGGCAGTTAAAGCATTCCTGACTACATTGGTCAACGCTTCACGCAAGCATCTTGCAGCATTTTCAGTTTAATCCCAGTGATACAAGGTTAGGCAGAAGTAAAGTTAGTGGACCAAGATTGAACGTTTACTCAACCCCATGAAGTAACCGTCAATGAGCGTCTTAGGAGCTGTAGCCGAATCGGTTGCAGCTCCTAGCGTTATAAAGAGGGGAGTGAAGTGTTCAACGGTGGGATGTGCGTACTTCACGGCAGGTGCTAGATCTTTATAGTTCGCAAGTGCATCGATATCACCGCGCGAGAGAGCTTCAGCAGCCCATGTATCGAATTCACTTGACCAACGTGGAGCATCTGCATCTGGGCGCCAATCGCGAAGATAGGGAAGTCCGTGGGTCATAAATCCAGAACCAATAATTAAAATACCTTCATCGCGAAGGGGTTTAAGAATATTTCCAATTGCTAAAAGCGCACCAGGATCAGATGTTGGCATAGACATCTGCAAGACAGGGATATCAGCTTTTGGATACATCACGCGAAGCGGAACCCATGCGCCATGATCGAGTCCGCGTTGTGATTGGCGAAGAGGCTGAGACTTTGGCATCAATTCGGTGATGCGAGTTGCAAGTGCAGATGCATCGGGGGATTTATATGTCATCTCAAAGAATTTGCGATCAAAGCCGCTGAAGTCATAGACCAGAGGCGAATGTGCTGCAGGGTTACTCAATGTAATTGGCGCGCTCTCCCAATGAGCAGAGACGATGAGAATTCCTTTTGGCGTGGCTATGTCGCCCGCGATGGTTCGCAGTTGAGCGGTCCACAGCGCGTCATCTAGGAGCATAGGAGCTCCATGGCCGATATACAGCGCTGGCATCGTGGTCATATTCAGAGCATAACGAAAAGTAATTGAAATTTCAACTACTTATGAGAGCCACCACACATATGTAAGTACAAGAGGGTGCCAGGTGGGCAACGGTGTTGGCTTGATCAAATATGTAGGTGGTTAGATTGCCAGTATGGCCAACGAACGAGTCCATCCCTTTAGCTTCGGCAACCGAAAAATGAGTGATTTACTCGGAGGCAAAGGTGCAAACCTCGCTGAAATGGCAAACCTCGGAGTCCCAGTACCTGATGGATTCACCATTACCACCACTGCCTGTCAAGAATATTTACGATCAGGCGGTCTCTCTGCCGATCTTTTAACTGAAATAGATAAGGCAATTAGCCAACTTGAGCGAAGCGTTGGCAAAAACTTCGGAGACCCATCAAATCCGCTTCTCGTCTCTGTTCGATCAGGGGCAAAGTTTTCGATGCCGGGAATGATGGATACCGTTCTTAACGTTGGCATGTCACGTGATGTTGCACAAGCCCTTGAAAAAATGACAGGGGATTCTCGTTTCGCGTGGGATGCATATCGCCGCTTTATCGAGATGTATGGAAAGACTGTTTGCGAAATTAATGCTGCAAAGTTTCATGAAGCCGCTGCTCCAATCCTTGCAAAATTTTCAGCCAAGACTCTGGCAGATCTGGATGGCCCTGCTCTCAAGGAAATTGGTGAAGCCTTTGTCAAGGTTGTAGAAGCCGAGACCAAGCTAGATTTTCCCTTCGATGCAAAGTCGCAACTCTTGCGCGCAATTGAAGCGGTCTTTCATTCATGGAACTCAGATCGCGCAACGTTATATCGCCGCCGCGAAAGAATTCCTGCAGACCTTGGTACCGCAGTCAATGTTCAGATGATGGTCTTTGGCAATATTGGCGATGACTCAGGTACGGGCGTTTGCTTTACGCGCGATCCCGCCTCGGGCGCTCACGGTGCTTATGGAGATTATCTTCCACGCGCACAGGGCGAAGATGTTGTCGCAGGCGTTCGAAATGCCTTTCCTTTGACGCATCTCGGTGAGTTAAATCCAAAGGCTTTTCATGAGTTGCAGAAAATTATGGATCGACTTGAAGACCATTACCTTGATATGTGCGATATTGAATTTACCGTTGAAAAGGGAAAGCTCTGGATCTTGCAGACTCGAGTAGGCAAGCGCACGCCAGAAGCTGCCTTTCGCATCGCAACACAACTCGTTGCTGAAGGAAAGATCTCCATGGATCAAGCCTTGACTCGAGTCACAGGTGAACAGCTTGGAAATCTTATGTTTCCGCAATTTGATAAATCTTCAACGATTGTGGAGCTCACCCGTGGAATAGCAGCATCACCAGGCGCCGCTGTTGGCGAAGTTGTCTTTGATCCACGAGAAGCAGCAGACCACGCTTTAGCTGGAAAGAAAGTCATCCTTG
>CANJXW010000124.1 GCA_947478965.1 Candidatus Nanopelagicaceae bacterium
AAGATCTATGAATTGCAGGAACGCTACGGTTTGGGAGCTAGCATCGATCGAATGATTACGGCTCTCAATTGGTAGGTATCTTTTCTGGACTCTTACTCAGTTGTGCATTTGAACCACTCGGACTCTGGTTTCTTGCGCCTATAGCCTTCCTCACCTTCTTTATTGGTCTTAAGAAGAGCAAACATCCTGTTGTTGATTCATTCCTCTTTGGCTTAGTCAGTAATCTCGTCGCTCTTCATTGGAGTGGAAAGTACGTTGGCATCACTCCGTGGATTATTCTCTCAATTTTGCAAGCTCTCTTCTATATCCCAGTCGGCCTGGTCTTCAAGAGATATAGGTCGATCGCACTTCTTATCCCTGTGATACTTGCGCTAGAAGAGTTACGTGCGCGATTTCCTTTCGGTGGCTTTGCGTGGACACGTATTGGTTTCAGTCAGGTAGAGGCTCCCTATATCAACGTTGTCTCGATCGGGGGAGCGCTCTCGGCTTCAGCCCTAGTTCTTCTTCTCGCAGCGATCTTATCTTCGCCACATCGTAGAAATTTGTTACTCGCAATCCTCATTCTTGTCGCGCCCCTCTTTCTTACTCATGCAAATGCGGTTACGCAATCACTAAACGTCATTGGCATCCAAGGTAATACGCCTAGCGTTGGTCTTGGTTTTAATGAGCGAGCCAAGGCTGTTTTTGATCTTCATGTCCTGGAAACAAAGCGAATGGTCAAAGAGAAATATGATCTTATTGTCTGGCCGGAGAACGCTGTTGATCTTGATCCGATTTCAAATGCCTTTGTAGGGAAAGAGATCGCAGGCCTAGCAGTTGCTTTAGATACTCCCTTGATCGTGGGGGCGGTTCTCAATTCACGCGGCAGTATTGAAAATGCTTCGATGATGTATACGAAGTCTGGAGAGATTTCCTCAATCTACGTCAAGCGACACCTGACTCCATTTGGTGAGTACATGCCTCTGCGCAAAATTGCAGAAGTAATCTCACCTTATGCGCAGCAAGTGAATGATTTTACCGCCGCTCAAGACCGCGTCACACATCGTGTGAACGGGTATTCATTAGGTCCAATTATTTGTTATGAACTTATCGATGATGGTTTAGTAAGAGACATGGCGATCCACTCGAATGCTCTCATCGTTCAAACTAATAGCGCCACCTTTGCTGGGACTGCTGAAGGCGCTCAGCAGTTAGCAATTACGCGCATCAGAGCAATTGAGCACAATCGAGATGTTCTCAGCGTTTCAACTGTTGGAATATCTGCTCTCCTTGATAATAATGGCAATGTCATTGAACAATCCCAGGAGAATGTCGCAGCTGTAATCGCAGGTGAGCTACCCATGAGAAGCGGTCTTACAATCTCCGATCGACTAGGGGGAGTGGCTCCCCTTGTAATTCTTTTTTTCTCGCTCATGCTCGGATTCCGCGCGCGAAAGAATGAGTACCTACGATGAAATTTATTATTCTGATTCCAACTTTCAATGAAGCAGATACGATCGAAACGCTATTACGCAACCTTGAAAGTTTTAGAACGCACGACAAAGTCGACTTTGATGTTCTCGTCATTGACGATCATTCACCAGATGGAACAGCTTCTATTGTCGAAGGTTTACATCTTCCGTGGGTTGAAGTTATGAAGAGAAAGAGTAAAGATGGTCTTGGTCCTGCCTATCGTGCAGGCTTTACCCACGTTCTACGTGATGACAGATACGACCAGATCATCACGATGGATGCTGATGGATCTCATAGGGTCCAAGATCTGCCTGCGATGATTGCTGGCGTGAAAAATGGACGATCGATCGTTCTGGGAACTCGGTGGATGCCAGGCGGTTCGGTTATTAACTGGCCAAAACATCGACTCTTTCTCTCCAGAATCGGCACCGCTTATGCGCGAATTGCCCTGAGGTTGCCCCTAGATGATCTCACGGGAGGTTTTCGCATCTATAGCGCCGAACTTTTGAGATCTCTAAAAATCACCGATATGAACGCCAATGGATATTGCTTTCAAATTGAGATGGCGATGGCATCTCACTTAGCTGGCGCGGTTGAAACACAGATACCTATTACCTTTATTGAGCGTCGTGTGGGGCGCTCCAAGATGAGTAGAGCGATAGTTCGTGAGGCGCTGATCCAGACGACGCTCTGGGGGCTATATCGAGCGTTGAGACCTAACGCCGATAAGTTACATTATGTAAAGTTACCTGAAAAGGATCAGGAATAGTCTGATATCGGTGCGCAGGAACAGACAAGGTTCCTATCCCCGAAGGCTCCATCGATACGTCCAACGCTTGGCCAATACTTGCCACGCTTTCCGATGATCTCACCGGGTATCAACCCTGTGATCTCGGCAGGAAAAGCTGCAACTTCACGTGAATAACGTCGATCCCATTGCGTTGCAACACAGAGTTCGGCTGTATGTGGAGCGTTATGAAGCGGTGAATCCTCAATCGATATAGAACCGCTGGTAACTGCTTGAATCTCAGCCGAAATTGCGATCATCGCATTGATAAAGCGATCCATCTCCGCAATATCTTCAGATTCGGTGGGTTCAATCATCAGAGTTCCAGGTACAGGAAAACTCATGGTTGGTGCATGAAAACCAAAATCCATTAAACGTTTTGCAATGTCATCGACGGTAACGCCACTCACTTTTGTGATCTCGCGAAGGTCCAAGATGCATTCATGAGCGACAAGACCACCTTGACCTGTATAGAGAACAGGGAAATAAGGATCCAAACGCTTTGCCATGTAATTGGCCGACAGGATCGCCATCGAGGTTGCGCGAGTGAGCCCTGCTCCCCCCATTAAGCGAATATATGCCCATGAGATTGGCAAGATACTTGCAGAACCATATGGCGCTCCAGAGATAGGACCAGGACCTGTGACAGGGCCTGCTGTTGCATCCATCGGATGGTTGGGAAGAAATGGCGCAAGATGTTCGCGCACGATGACAGGACCAACGCCTGGTCCCCCACCGCCATGAGGAATACAAAATGTCTTATGGAGATTGAGGTGAGATACATCTGCACCGAATTTTCCTGGTTGAGCAAGTCCAACAAGAGCGTTGAGGTTTGCACCATCTACGTAGACCTGGCCGCCAGCTTCGTGAACAAGGCCGCAGATTTCACCGATCGCTGATTCAAAAACACCATGAGTAGATGGGTAGGTAACCATCAATGCCGCTAATTTATCTCCGTGCTCTGAAATCTTGGATTTAATATCTTCAACGCTTACATTTCCGAGTTCATCACATGCGATAACGATTACCTTCATGCCTGCCATGACTGCAGATGCT
>CANJXW010000125.1 GCA_947478965.1 Candidatus Nanopelagicaceae bacterium
CAACACGATCTATTTCGGTCGAGGTTCATATGGAGTTCAGACCGCTTCGCAACAATATTTCAATAGAAATGTAAATCAATTAAACCTTTCACAGATGGCGATCATTGCAAGTATTTTGCGCTCGCCAGGATTTTACGATCCGGCTCTCTCGAAAGAGAACGAAGTGCGGATAAAAGCTCGCTTTCAATATGTTATTAATGGAATGCTAGATAAGAAATGGATTACGCAAGAAGAGGCAGATAGCGCTAAATATCCAACAATTATCCCGCGCCGCACTTCGGGAATACTCAGCGGTCCTAAGGGTCACATCATCGCCGCAGTTCAGAAAGAGATGAATAAACTTGGATTTAGCGATGACCAACTTTTAGTTGGTGGTCTCATTATTAAGACAACGCTAGATCAAAAAGCTCAACAATCTGCAGTCGATGCAATTGTTAAATTAACTCCTAAGGGTGCGCCAGCTGATTTACATATTGGCCTTGTTGCAATCCGTCCAGGAACTGGCGAAATTACAGCGATGTATGGAGGTCGTGATTATCTTGAGCGCCAACTCAACGATGCAACCCAATCCATTGCCTTAGCGGGCTCAACATTTAAACCCTTTGCCCTCATTGCAGCTCTTGAGCAAGGGATCCCATTGACATCAATCTGGGACGGTTCATCACCTCAGACATTTGATGATCTCGGAAAACCATATGTTGTTTCAAATTACGGCAATGAAAATTGGGGCCAGGTCGATCTTTTAGAAGCGACAAAACATTCCATCAATACGATCTTCGTTCCACTTGGAATGCAAGCAGGTCTGGAAAGAGTCGTTGATGTTGCACGACGCGCAGGAATTCCAGAGAATATTGCAATGGTGCCTTCTCCTTCAGTGTCACTTGGAGTTGCAAGCCCTCACGTCATTGACGTTGCAAGCTCATATGCAACTTTTGCAGCCGAGGGTATTTATTCAACCCCGTACCTCATTAAATCCGTGACGGGCCCAAATAAAGGTTTGCTCTTTGAAGGCCGCGCCCAGACACAAGAAGTTTTTGCAAAAGATGTTATGGCAGATCTAACGTATGCGCTCAAGAGCGTTGTTAACGGCGGTACTGGCGCGGCTGCACTTGCACTTGGCCGACCAGCAGCTGGAAAGACAGGTACAAGCCAATCAAATGCTTCTGCCTGGTTTAGCGGATACACACCACAACTTGCAGCATCTGTAGCCTTCTTTAGAGATAGCGCATCTGAATCACTCAACGGTATTGGTGGGTTGACTTCAGTAACGGGAGGTTCATTCCCTGCGCGAATCTGGACTCAGTTTATGAAGGGCGCTCTTAAAGGACAACCTGTATTGAACTTCCCTGCACCTTCAAATATTGGCGGGCTCGATCCTGTTGATTCATCAACAGCTAGCTCACAAACTGCAAAGACTAATTAATTTTGCGCAGAGAAGCCCGAGCCATTATTGCTCTTGCTTTACTTGCTTGTTCTTTAAGTTTTATTAAATTTAGCCACTGTGAATCAACGGGGTGGGCTACTCCAGATCAGTATATTCACGCTTGCTACTCTGATATTCCAGCTCTCTTTGGAGAACGTGGATTAAGTAAAGGTGACTGGGCCTATGGCAATGGCGCAGATTCTGTTGAATACCCAGTTGTTACCGGCGTTGTTATGTGGGTCTTGGCACAAGTAACCCCAGGTGGCGATAACGATACAAAAAATTACTTCAATATAAATATATTTTTTCTCGCACTTTTATTTATTGCATCAGCGCTTCTTGTCTTTCGAATAAAACCAGAATTTTCATATCTCTTTCCACTTGCACCAGCGGTAATCGCATCGCTCTATATAAATTGGGATATGTGGGCAATTGTCTCGATGCTCGCGGCTATCTATTGGTTTGATAGAAAGAAACTCTTGCTCTCGGCCCTTGCGCTCGGATTATCAATCTCCACAAAATTTATGCCGATATTTCTCTTGCTACCAATTGCACTTATTTTCCTTCGCAGAAAAGAAATGAGAGAAGGAGTGAAGTACATCATTGTCACTTCGCTGACATTTCTCTTGATCAATCTTCCGGTGCTCTTAACAACTCCAGAGGCATGGTTGCGTTTTTATACTCTCAATCTTTCACGAGGATCTGATTGGGGATCCATCTGGTATTCACTATCTGCCCTTGGCATCAACCTTGCTAATCTAAATTATCTTTCCATTCTCGCTTTGCTCATTGGATTTACTGTGATTGCAATCCATCTCCTTGGCCTAGAGGCAACTCCATCACTGGCTAGCGTGAGTTTTATCGTTCTTGCAATAGTGATGTGCGCTAGCAAGGTTTATTCACCGCAGTATGTTCTGTGGCTTGCTCCTCTTGCTGTGATCGCGATCGTTGATAAGCGCGATCTTCGAGCCTTCTGGGTCTGGCAGGGCGCAGAACTCGTTTATCACGTGGCGATCTGGCAGCACCTGGCCCTTGTCACAGATGCCAAATTTGGGCTGCCAGCAACGGGCTACGCCCTCATCAGTTTGGTACGAATCTCTGCCACCTTGTACCTGGTAGCCGCCTTGGCCGCCCGCGCTCAAAGATCGAGCCAAAGGGGCTCCCAGACCTACAATCCCGTGCGTGAATTTCTCTTTGAATCAGCTGACAAGTACCCTTAACCCCTGCACAAAGCCACCTTTTAATGGGGTGGTCGAGTAAAGAAGCACTAACCCTCCTGTCACGGAAATGCCGTGGCCGTCTTAGTCCAGAGGAGGTCGGGTTAACGCATGCGTCACTACGAAATTATGGTCATCCTTGATCCAGAGTTAGAAGAACGTACAGTCACACCAAGCCTTGAGACTTATCTCAAGATCATCAAAGACAGCGGAGGCCGCGTCGACAAGCTCGATGTTTGGGGCCGACGTCGTATGTCATTTGAGATTCTTAAGAAAGCTGAAGGAATCTACGCAGTCATCGATATGCACTGCGTTCCAGCTGCCATCAAAGAGTTGGACCGTCAACTTAATTTGAATGAATCAGTTTTGCGCACAAAGGTTATACGTCCCGAGTAATACACAACTGCGGAGCGTTGCTGCGCATTTGTCACTCGACGACTGTAATTTATTGCTAGGACTCCACCAGTAGAGATACCCAGAGAAGATAAAGAGGTTAAAAAATGGCAGCAGGAGATACAACAATCACAATGATCGGCAACCTCGTTGACGATCCAGAGCTTCGTTTCACACCATCAGGTGCGGCCGTAGCGAAATTTCGTGTTGCCTCAACACCTCGTTACTTAGATAAGCAAACCAATGAGTGGAAAG
>CANJXW010000126.1 GCA_947478965.1 Candidatus Nanopelagicaceae bacterium
GAGGATTGCAATATTATTTTCGTCAACCATAACGTCATAGATAAGACCTAGGTCAACAACGTTGATTCCAAGTTCCGGATCGACGACATCCTTCATCGCCTCTGTCACATCATCAATCTTTGCTGTCATGGCTTCCTCTTCCGATCTTCTCTTGGTCTTATCCTAGTCTGATTACATTTCACATTAAAACTTGTAAATGCGTACTTACTGCGCTTGTACCGATGCATCCTTAAAGGCCATCCAGCCGAGAAGGGCGCACTTAATGCGTGCTGGATATTTTGAAACACCTGCGAGGGCTACCGCATCTTCAAGAGCGTCTTCATCACCCTTCTCTGAACCTTTGCTCTGCATGAGATGGAGAAATTTCTCAGAGATCGCTTCTGCTTGGTCGATAGTTTTGCCTTTAAGAAGATCGCTCATAATGGAAACGCTCGCCTGAGAAATCGAACAACCGACGCCATCCCATGAAATATCAGTGACTACTCCCCCAGATAGTGAAAGGTTGAGTGTGATTTCATCTCCACAGCTTGGATTTACGTGGTGAACTTGCGCATCATAGGTAGCGTTAAGTTTTTTATTTTGAGGATGCTTGTAGTGATCTAAAATCACATCTTGATAGAGGGCATCTAGATTCACTATGCAAAATACCTTTGCGCATCAATAACACCTTTGACTAAAACATCTAAATCTTCTTCGGTGTTATAGAGGTAAACAGATGCACGTGTAGTTGCCGGAACTCCGAGTTTACGAGTAAGTGGCCACGCGCAGTGATGCCCCGTACGAACAGCAATGCCTTGGTTATCTAAGAATTGACCGAGATCGTGCGGGTGGATGTCGCCAACGGTAAAGGAGACAACTCCTCCTCGATCAGCAAGATCGGTTGGCCCGACAATGTGCAGATCTGGAATCTCTTGAAGTTGCGCGATGAGGGAAGCGATCAGAGTGATCTCATGTTGATGAATCTGATCCATTCCTACATTAGTTAAGTACTCAAGTGCAGCGCCAAGACCAACGGCCTGCGCCATATTTGGAACCCCGGCCTCAAACTTGCGTGGCGCCGGAGCCCAAGTCGCCCCCGTCATTGTGACGCTTTCAATCATGGATCCACCAGTGAGGAATGGAGGGAGTTCGGCAAGGAGAGAAGATCTGCCCCAGAATATTCCTACCCCTGTTGGGCCAACTGTTTTATGCCCCGAGAACGCAAGAAAATCAATATCAAGGTCTTTTACATCAACGCTCATATGTGGAACAGATTGACATGCATCAAGTACGACAACTGCGCCAACAGCATGAGCTCGCGCAATGATGGCGCCTAGTTGGTTGATCGTTCCAAGAACATTTGATTGGTGAGTCAGAGAAACTACCTTGGTATTTTCAGTAATAACTGAGTTGAGATTCGACAGATCCAGTCGGCCATCTGGGGTTACTTCAAACCACGAAAGATCCGCACCGGTGCGATCTGCAAGTTGTTGCCATGGAATGAGATTGGCATGATGTTCCATCTCCGTGACAACGATTCGATCGCTCTTAGTTACATGAAATCGATTTCCTACAGGCGCATTGCCCATCGCATATGCGATGAGGTTGAGAGATTCTGTTGCGCTTTTAGTAAAGACAACTTCATCGATTGCAGCGTTAAGGAACTTGGCAACAATTTCACGAGCGCCTTCAAAGGCATCCGTTGCTTCCTCAGCTAGCTGATGCGCACCACGGTGAGCGGCTGCATTGTGAAAACGATAGAAATCACCTTCAGCATCGATGACAACCCTTGGCTTTTGACTTGTTGCGCCGCTATCTAAATAGACAAGGCGCTTGCCATCGCGAATCGTCCGATCAAAGATCGGAAAATCTGAACGAATTTTTAGGGCGTCAAATGACATTAAGCGCTGACGTACTCTGCGTAACCGTTAGCTTCGAGCTTATCTGCAAGCTCTGGACCGCCTTCTTCGACAATCTTGCCATTGGCAAAGACATGTACGAAATCAGGTTGAATGTAGCGAAGGATACGTGTGTAGTGGGTAATCAAAAGAACGCCGATATTGCCAGCTTCCTTTGCGCGATTAACGCCCTCTGATACAACGCGGAGTGCATCAACATCGAGACCAGAATCTGTCTCATCGAGAATTGCAATTTTTGGCTTAAGAAGTTCAAGCTGCATAATCTCGTGGCGCTTCTTTTCTCCGCCAGAGAAACCTTCATTAACATTTCTCTGAGCAAAGGAAGGATCCATGCTGAGGGCTTCCATTGCGCTCTTTACTTCACCGACCCATGTGCGAAGCTTTGGAGCTTCTCCACGAAGGGCTGTTGCTGCAGTACGAAGGAAGTTTGAAACCGAGACTCCAGGAACTTCGACGGGATATTGCATAGCAAGGAATAACCCAGCCTTTGCGCGCTCATCTACCGTCATCTCCAAAATATCTACGCCATCGAGAGTGACCGTTCCACCCGTAATTGCATATTTTGGATGTCCTGCGATCGAATATGCGAGAGTTGATTTACCTGAACCGTTAGGACCCATGATTGCATGTGTCTCGCCAGACTTAATTGTTAGGTCTACGCCCTTAAGGATCTCTTTTGGACCTGATTCAGTATCTACGGATACCTTGAGGCCGCGAATTTCTAATACGTGTTGGTTCGAGCTCATCATGGTCCCCAATTTAAATTTCTACCGTGACGGAGTCTCCGTCAACGCTTACTGAATATTTCTTAAGTGGTGCTACAGCAGGTGGAGTAAGGGCTGCGCCGGTGCGTAGATCAAACTCTGCACCATGGAGCCAACATTCAATCTTGTGATCTGACACATCGCCTTCAGAGAGTGAAGCATCTGCATGTGAGCAGGTATCGTCAATGGCAAAAACTTCATCACCAATTCGAGTAACGCAGATTGATTCACCGTTCTTTTCAATTCTAACTGGCTTACTATCAATAAGATTCGAGAGAAGTAGATCCGACATTTATCGACCTGCCTTCTCGAGTTCGCCATCTATGCGATCCATTAAACGAGTCTCAATCTCTTCATTACCAATTTCAGTAATGATTTCATTAAAGAATCCTCGTACAACAAGTCGTCTAGCATCTTCAAGTGCGATGCCTCGTGACATTAAGTAGAAGAGCTGCTCATCATCAAATCGCCCTGTGGTGCTTGCGTGGCCTGCACCAATAATTTCGCCTGTTTCAATCTCGAGGTTTGGAACTGAATCTGCGCGCGCACCATCGCTCAAAAGCAAGTTGCGGTTAAGTTCATACGTATCTGTGCCTTCTGCTGCCGCACGGATAAATACATCA
>CANJXW010000127.1 GCA_947478965.1 Candidatus Nanopelagicaceae bacterium
ATATGCTTTTGCGATTGAAAACCCTGAGCGAGGTAAAGCTTTCCCTGTTTCATCGATGGGGTTGCTCGTCTGGAAGCTAGATGGAATCACGGAGACAAAAGATGGCAGCCACGGCTTTGGAGTCATTGAACGTTACCTTCCTGTCGATCGAAATCAGGAAGAGTTCAGAGTCTTGATTACAGAGCTCATCGGAGTGATTGAAGGCGAATTTCCTGAAGCTGGACCAGAATGCGATACCTGTAACTATCTTGCTAAGAGAATAGCGCTTGAGACTAACTAGCCTTCAGATTCTTCTTCTAGATCCTTTTTCGCCTTCGTCGCATATGTATCCACATATTCTTGACCTGACATCTCTTGAATTGCATCCATGATCTTGTCAGTGACAACGCGCAGGTATGCAAGGTCACTTGAATCACCATCGAAATACATTGGCTGACCAAAGTACATTTTTACGCGCATTACCTTTGGGATGACCGTGCCAGTTGGTTGGATCTTTTCAGTATTAAACATCGCCACCGGGATAACGGGGCAACCAGATTCAATCGCAAGGCGAGCAATACCTGTGCGTCCTTTATAGAGGCGACCATCAGGAGATCGGGTGCCCTCCGGATAAATTCCAAGACACTTTCCCTCACCTAAAACCTTGAGCCCAGTGATCAGAGCTGCTTCGCTGCGGCGACCTCCTGAACGATCGACTGGAACCTGACCAAGTGCGATAAAAGTTAACTTCTTTAGAAGTCCCTTAGGTCCGGGAGATGTGAAGTACTCGCTCTTTGCCAAAAAGGTAACTTTGCGAGGAACTACAAGGGGCATAAAGATCGAATCGCTAAAGGAGAGATGGTTTGAAGCGATGATGACTGGACCGCTAGCTGGAACATGGCGCAGCCCCTTCACCTTAGGGCGAAAGAGGAGCATCAGAAATGGCGTCAAAAATGCCCGCAGGATGCCATAGGGCAGGTTGTTCATGGATCTAATTTAGCGCGGATCGACCATATTATGCGAACATAAACCATGAGCAGATCAGGGCAGGACCCAAATGAGCCAGAAGGCTTCGATGAGCGTGAGTTAATTGACGCCGAATTTGAGTCGATGGTTGCCGGTCTCTCTCTGGATGAATCGGCCCCCACGACATATTTAGATGAACTCGATGCAATTGATCAGAGCAATAGATTTACTCCGCAAACTCCCCCTAAAACTTCACTTCGGTCCACCTTTAAGGATGCGATCAAGGCGATTAAAAAGTGGCGTGGTGGAGATAGTTCAGATGGTGATGGAGCTGTTATTTAGCGACGCGCAAGATCTGCAACGCCGACGAGTCCTGCATTGTTCCCTAGCTGCGCGCTCACTACTTCAGGAGCAGGGCGTTGACCCGAAAAAGGAATTAACTCAAGCATTGCAGTACGAGTTGGTGCAAGAAGAATTTCTCCTGCATCGATTACTCCCCCACCAATAACAATTCTTGCTGGATCTAAGATCGCACAAAGCGATGCAAGGCCTGCGCCTAAATACGCTGACAGCGTCACAAATGCTGCAAGGGCAATTGGATCACCATCTCGTGCTCCAAGAGTGAGAGATTTTCCAGAGAAATCTTCGATGGTCTCATTGGTGCGCGATAGAAATGCTTCCCCAGCTTTTGGATCATTTTCGATCGCTTCGCGAGCATGGCGCAGCAGAGCTGTTCCGGATGCATACTGTTCAAAGCAACCGCGGACTCCACATCCACAGAGAATTCCATCTGGAATTAACCGGAAGTGCCCGAGTTCTGCCCCGATACCAAATGAGCCCCTAAAGAGTGAGTGAGAAAGAATCATTCCTCCACCAACTCCTGTGCCAATTGTTAGCAACACCATATCTTGGAAACCACGGCCTGCACCGAATTGAGATTCGCCCCAAGCGGCAGCATTAGCATCATTTTCGATTGCAATGGGTTTTGAAATCTTCCGACTTAGTTGCGCGTGGAGATTTACACCATTCCAATTTTTAATATTTGGAGTTGCGAGAATTGTCTTCCGGTCAGCTGAGATAAAACCTGCAGCAGAAACTCCAACACACTCGACGTTGTGATCTTGCATGAGTTCGCGTGCAACATCAGCGATCGTTTGTGTGAGTGCGCCTCCACCTTCATCAGGAGTGTCTTTACGGCACGTTGCAATAATTGTTCCATCAACATCTACAACACCGCCGAGAACTTTGGTTCCACCGACATCTATCCCAATTGAATACGTCATTTAAAAAATGGAGAACTATTCTTCTAAATGCGATTTGAGCTGGGCAAGGGCTTGATCAATAGTCGTCTTCTCTTGCTTGCGAATCATCATCGCTGGTATAGGCATTGAAATGCCAACTTCAAGTTCGTAAGTAACACTTGTTGTGTCGCTATCAATAGATTTGAGAATGTAGGCGCCATCCATCTTTGTGAGCATGTTGGCATCATCCAAATTGAATTCAAGACGTGCTGGTGCCTGACTCCAGTCGTACGTTAGCGTCACTGAATCTTTGAGAGCCCCCGCATCGATAACAATCTTTGCCTTAACGACGCGAGTTTGCTCGTCACGCTCAAGTACCTCGACCTTCTTGATCGCGCCAGACCATTCTGGATACTTCTCGATCTCAAAAAGAGTTGCACTCACTGTTGCAAGGTCGGCTTCGATGATGATGGTTGAACTGCTCATTTCGCTCATGGGGCAAGGCTACCCTCTAAAAAAGATCTCTCCCGCATCTCCCCTTTTTTCAAAGGGGACGCTAGCGTTAGGCCATGAACGAATTTACTGTCACGCCGATTGTTCCTGCCGCAACCGCCGGAAACCTCACCAACCTCATTGCCGAGCGAGCATGGTTCGAACCAGAGCGCATAACAATGTCTCGCCCCCTGGGCGATGGGTGGCAGCCTCTGACGGCCAAGGAAGTTGAAGCTGAAATTCGCGCAACAGCAAAAGGCCTTGTCGCTGCCGGAATCCAAATTGGAGACCGCGTCGCCATCATGGCTCGAACTCGATATGAATGGACAATTTTAGATTTTGCAATCTGGTTTGCAGGTGGATGCGTTGTGCCGATTTATGAGACTTCTTCAGCTGAACAAGTTGACTGGATTCTCAATGATTCTGGCTCTGTCGCAATTATCGTTGAAACTCCAATACTGAAAGAGTTCATCACTCCTATCTTGCCCTCACACACTCGTAACGTTTGGACGATAACCGAGGACGTTCTTGCAACGCTTGCAGCTGCTGGTGCGCATATCTCTGATGATGAGATCGATCGTCGCCGTAACGCCCTTGTTCCAGA
>CANJXW010000128.1 GCA_947478965.1 Candidatus Nanopelagicaceae bacterium
CATATATGATTCAAAGCGATCGCGACTTGATTCGCTATCTGTCTCTCCATGGCGACGATGAATAAATGGAATTACTCCTTCAAAACCTGTCGAGTAATTACGCACCCGACCGTAACGGTTCTTATACTTAACGTGAACTTCATATTGAAAACCGTTGAGAATCGCCTCTTTGGCTTTAACCGAGAGCTTCTTCCAGGGATTATCGAGAGAGAATTTAACTTCTTCTGCGAGAGCTTCAAGTAATCGTAGGAAATATTCGGAAGACTGCCCACCAGCCCATGGTGCAATTGCGCCATCATTAATCGAAATCGAATCATCTGGGATGACGAGCTCTTCATCTACCTCAAGCTTGGTGCCAATTCCAGAGCATTCAGGGCAAGCGCCAAATGGTGAGTTGAATGAGAAGGTACGAGGCTCAAGCTCTTCGAAGGAGAGGTTGCAATCGTGACATGCAAGGTGCTCGCTATAGGTGCGCTCTTTGCCTTCACCTTTTACATCGACAAAATCCAAAATAACAATTCCGGTTGCAAGTCGAAGTGCAGTTTCAATTGAATCGGTAAGACGTGACTTCGACTCTGCCTTAGCACTGAGACGATCTACGACTACCTCGATTGTATGTTTCTCCTGCTTTTTCAACTTTGGTGGTTCTGATAGAGAGATCACTTCACCATCTACGCGTGCGCGGGAATAGCCTTGAGTAACAAGATCGGTAAAGAGATCTACAAATTCACCCTTACGTTCGCGAACAATGGGAGCCAAGACCTGGAACTTCGTTGCAGCTGGCATGGTAAGAATTTGATCAACGATCTGCTGAGGGCTTTGGCGTGAAATCGGTTTGCTGCATTGTGGGCAGTGCGGACGACCTGCGCGAGCAAAGAGCAAGCGAAGATAATCATAAACTTCAGTAATCGTTCCAACGGTTGATCGAGGGTTACGGTTTGTTGATTTTTGATCGATAGAGACGGCAGGTGAGAGCCCCTCGATAAAGTCGACATCGGGTTTATCCATCTGTCCTAAAAATTGGCGCGCATATGCAGAGAGGGATTCGACATATCGGCGTTGACCTTCGGCAAAGATGGTGTCGAATGCAAGGCTAGATTTTCCTGAACCAGATAGCCCAGTAAAGACGATGAGAGCATCACGTGGAAGCTCAATCGATACATCTTTAAGATTGTGCTCGCGCGCACCTCGGACTACGAGTTTCTCGATACTCACCGCTAAATCCCTGCCTCGTCCATACCTCGAAGTTCACGTTTGAGATCTCGGATCTCATCGCGTAATCGCCCTGCTAATTCAAATTGAAGTTCATCGGCAGCGCTACGCATCTGCTGCGTGAGGGAGCCTATCAAGGACAAGAGCTCCTGACGTGGCATCGAATCGGTGCTCTTAGGTAGGAAGCCAATGTCTATCGATCCTTTAGAGCGCTTACCCGTGGCCAGAAGGTCATCTGTGTCATCACTTTCACGAGCAATCGCATCGGTAATATCTGCAATTTTCTTACGAAGTGGCTGCGGGTCAACGCCACGTTCGAGGTTATAGGCCACTTGTTTTTCTCGGCGGCGGTTGGTCTCGTCGATTGCCTTAGCCATCGATTTGGTGATGTTATCGGCATACATATGCACTTCACCTGAAACATTTCGAGCAGCGCGACCAATTGTTTGAATGAGGGCGGTAGCAGATCGAAGGAAGCCCTCTTTGTCAGCATCGAGAATTGCGACGAGGGAAACCTCAGGTAGATCTAGCCCTTCACGCAACAAGTTGATACCGATCAAAACATCATATTCACCACTTCGGAGTTCTCGAAGCAGTTCAACGCGTCGCAGAGTATCTACTTCAGAGTGGAGATAACGGACTCGGACGCCACGTTCTTGAAGGTAATCGGTGAGATCTTCAGACATCTTCTTCGTCAGGGTTGTAACGAGAACTCGTTCATTTCTCTCGGCCCGAATATTTATCTCAAGCAAGAGGTCATCAATTTGACCCTTAACCGGTTTGATCACAATAGCCGGGTCAACAAGTCCAGTTGGGCGAATTACTTGTTCGACAACATCTCCCTCAACTTTATTGAGTTCATAGGGACCTGGAGTCGCTGAGAGAAAAATCTTCTGTCCAGCGCGCTCAAGAAATTCGGGCCAACGCAATGGGCGGTTATCCATCGCACTGGGAAGTCTGAAACCGTGTTCAACAAGTGTGCGTTTTCGTGATGCGTCACCTTCGTACATCGCTCCAATTTGCGGAACGGTAACGTGGCTTTCATCAATGACCAGAAGAAAGTCTTCCGGGAAATAATCCAAGAGACAGTTAGGGGGCGATCCAGGTTCGCGACCATCGAGATGTCTTGAATAGTTTTCGATACCAGAACAAAATCCAAGTTGCTGCATCATTTCAAGATCGAAGGTAGTGCGCATGCGAAGGCGCTGAGCTTCAAGCAGTTTTCCTTGCTTTTCAAAGAGGTTGAGTTGAATTTGTAGTTCATCTTCAATATCACTCATGGCTCGCTTGATCGTCTCGGGGCCAACCGCGTAGTGCGTTGCAGGGAAGATATAGATTTCAGATTCCTCGCGCACAATCTCACCCGTAAGTGGGTGGAGAGTCATGATCTTCTCGATCTCGTCACCGAACATTTCAATGCGGATAGCTAGCTCTTCATACATAGGAATAATCTCGATGGTATCGCCTCGTACGCGAAATGTTCCGCGCTCAAATGCGATGTCATTTCTCTTATATTGAATATCTACAAACTTACGAAGTAGTTGGTTGCGCTCAATCTCATCCCCCACTTTGAGGCGAATCATCCGATCTATATATTCTTGAGGAGTACCAAGACCGTAGATGCAGGAAACGGTAGCTACAACAATGACATCTCGTCGCGTGAGTAGAGAATTTGTCGCTGAGTGTCGAAGCCGTTCGACCTCATCATTGACACTTGAATCCTTCTCAATAAAGGTATCCGTCTGTGGAACATATGCTTCTGGTTGGTAGTAGTCGTAATAAGAGACAAAGTACTCAACAGCGTTATTGGGCATTAACTCGCGAAACTCATTGGCAAGCTGAGCGGCCAAAGTCTTATTGGGAGCAAGTACGAGCGTTGGTCGCTGAAGTTTTTCAATAATCCACGCAGTCGTTGCAGATTTACCTGTACCTGTTGCACCAAGAAGCACGACATCTTGAACCCCAGCCTCGATACGCGTAACAATCTCGGCGATCGCGGCAGGTTGGTCACCCGCTGGAATATAATCACTGATTAC
>CANJXW010000129.1 GCA_947478965.1 Candidatus Nanopelagicaceae bacterium
ATGACGCTTCCATATCCAGAACATGCGTTACATGGACGAGATGTCATCACCTGACCAATAAATGAACGCTGAACTTGTTGGGTTTCACCGCGTCCGCGGCAGACCTGACAGACAACAGGTTGTGAACTTTCTGCACATCCCGTGCCTTCGCACTTGGTGCATACAACTGCATTTTCAAGGGTGATATCTCGCTCGGTACCAAAACATGCCTCGTTGAGATCGACCTCAACGCGAATGAGCGCATCTTGCCCTTGGCGCATACGTGGACGTGGACCGCGATTTCCGCCACCACCGAAGAATGCATCCATGATGTCGCTGAAGCCGCCTTGGCCATACCCTCCGCCAAAGCCACCAAATTGAGATCCGCCTCGATCGTAGTTCTGGCGCTTTTGCGGATCACTCAAGACTTCATATGCCGCAGTAACTTCTTTAAATTTATCTTGAACTTCTGGATCTGGATTTACATCGGGGTGAAGTTCGCGCGCAATTTTTCGGTAGGCCTTTTTGATTTCATCTTGGCTTGATTCGCGGGCAACGCCAAGGGTTTGGTAATGATCAGACATTATTGATTGCTCTCCGAAATATAGCGGCCGACATAACGTGCAACAGCAGAGACAGCTGCCATAGAACCTGCGTAATCCATACGCGTGGGGCCAATGATACCGAGTGCGCCGAGGGGCGAATCATCACGCCCATATCCAACGGTAACGAGGGATGTTTGGCGAAGATTTGTCTCGCTCTGTTCTTGGCCAATTCGCACCTGAACGGTCTCATTTGCATCACCAAGTAGGCGCAAAAGAACGACTTGCTCTTCAAGTGCTTCAAGGACTGGGTGAATAGTTGTGCTGAAATCTTCACGAAAGCGCGCAAGATTGGCAGTGCCTGCAAGAACTACCTTTTCCTCTGGCCTCTCCATCGCCATCTCGATGACGCTCGAGACAATAATGGCGACATCTTTTCGTTCGCTCGGTGAGTAACTCTCAAGAATTCCTGAAATGCGATCAGCGACTTCTGGCAGGCGATGGCCTGTGATCGCATTATTGAGTTGTGATCGAAGTGATGAGAGGAAGAGATCTGGAGCATCTTCTCTGAGTTCAACAACGCGCTGTTCGATGCGGCCTGAATCTGTAATGAGGATCAACATAATTCGAGATGGAGTCAGTGAGACGAGTTCGATATGTCGGACTCGAGATTTGACCATAGATGGGTACTGAACAACTGCGACCTGCTTTGTCACATCTGCAAGTAAGCGCACTGTACGCATCACGACATCATCTAAATCGAGTGCGCCTTCTAAGAATGTTTCAATCGCACGACGTTCGGCAGATGAGAGCGGCTTGACCGTTGCAAGTTTATCCACAAAGACGCGATAGCCAAGATCTGTCGGAATGCGTCCAGCGCTTGTATGAGGATGAGTAATCAGACCCTCTTCTTCAAGGACCGCCATCTCATTGCGAATTGTCGCTGGAGAAATTCCAAGAGTGTTCTTATCTGCAATCGCCTTAGATCCAACTGGCTCTTGCGTTGCTACATATTCGTCGACGATTGCTCGGAGAATTTCAAGGCGACGTTGTGATTGCATGGGTCTAATTAGTTAAGGACAAGTGCAATCGAGATGAGGGTGATGAGAAAGAAAGCTGGAAAAGCTGTACGCGCTTTATCTGCACGAAAGTGAAAGAAGATTGCGCCAGCCATGATGAACCAGAGACCGATAAGAGGAAAAACTGCCATCCAATTCCACTTCAGGGAGAGGATGAGGCCCAGCGCTGATATTGCTTCGAGAGCTCCAACGATACGGGCCAGGAAATCTGGAACGTTGACATCGCGAGTACCCGAGAGGCCTTTCGCATTTCCGCTAGCTTTTGAGAGCCCTGAGATCACAAAGATCACTGCAAGAAATGCTACGAGAATCGTCATTTGGGTTGTCATGGAGGTAACGGTACTACAGGGTTTTAACCCAGCGCCTCTCGGACGATTCGATCAGCGATAAGGCGACCTGTCGCTGTGAGTCTGATGCGATTATCAGCGATTTCAACATGGCCAGTGCCGCGATATTCCGAGATCTTTCTCAGTTGATCGGCGCTGAGTAAAAGTGCATCTAAACCATTTCTCATGCGGATAGAAAGCATGATCTCTTCATCGCGCAATTGTTCTGGCGTTAAAATTTCAGAGTCTGCAATGGGTGATTCATTGGCAAATAACTTCTGCTTATATGCAGTTGGATGTTTCACATTCCAGAATCGCTTTGCATCGATATGTGAATGTGCGCCAGGTCCAAGGCCCCACCAATTAGCGCTCTTCCAGTAAGCAATATTGTGTTGACATTCGTGTCCAGGCTTTGACCAGTTTGAGAGTTCGTACCAATTGAGACCCGCCTCGTTACACATCGAATCAACAAGGAGATACATATCTGCCATCAGATCATCGATCGGCATCGTTAAATCACCTCGTTTAATCTGTGCTGCAAGTTTTGTGCCGGTCTCAACAATGAGCGCATATGCGCTGATGTGATCGATATCGAGTGAGAGCGCAGATGTAACAGTCTCGCGCCAGTCATCAAGGCTCTCACCTGGTGTGCCATAGATAAGATCGACGCTAATACTTGTAAATCCAGCAGCGCGGGCCATATCAACGGCCTTCTTTACATTCTCTGGATTGTGGGTGCGATCAAGAGCTGCGAGTACATGGGGCTTTGCAGATTGCATTCCAAATGAGATGCGATTAAATCCAGCTGCTAAGTATCCCTCTAACTTTTCGCGGGTGACAGAATCGGGATTTGCTTCAAGTGTTATCTCGCAATCATCGGTGAGCCCATTTCGCGCAGTGATTGCAGCGATAACCCGGCCAAGGTCATGGGCTGGTAGCAAGGATGGTGTTCCGCCACCGAAGAAGATTGTGGGGGTTTGGCCAAGTGGGGCTGCTTCTAACTCTTTAAGAACTGCATCGATGTAATCGTTCGAGACGATCTCAAGAGTCGCTCCATCTTGAAGTTCAGATGGCGTATACGTGTTGAAATCGCAGTACCCGCAGCGCTTTATGCAGTACGGGATATGAACGTAGAAAGAGAGCGTCATCTGCCTATTGTATGTGCACACCTGCAGCGACAATATCCGTAATGTCGCTGATTTCCACTTTGATGCTTGATACAGAGTCCCTTAACTTCCAAGTGAAACAAAACAACCCTTTGTATCGCACC
>CANJXW010000130.1 GCA_947478965.1 Candidatus Nanopelagicaceae bacterium
GATCCGTGCAAACGATTTCTGTTGCACCTAAAACTTTTGCGGCACTTGCAACAAGGATTCCAATTGGACCAGAACCAGAGATCAGAATCTTTTTCTTGGTTACTCCCCCAGCAAGATTGATTGCGTGAAGTCCGACAGCAAGAGGTTCAGCTAGTGCTGCAGATTCGAGTGATAATCCATCAGGGAGCATGCGAATCATTGAACGTTCAACGATGAGGAACTCCGATGCTGCGCCTTGTGTGTGTGGATGCGTAGACGCACTACCTAGATACTTACCTTGCGGCCAGAGGTTTGGTGAATCAATAATTTCAGGAGAAGGCTTCCCAAATGTTGCGGGATGAACGGTAACTTTGGATCCAATTGGGAATTCACCCTGCGGATCAAGGTCAATAACACCAGAGAGTTCATGTCCGGGTATCAAAGGTTCTTCAACGACGAAGGGACCGTTAGCACCTTCGAAGTAATAGTGAAGGTCTGAACCACAAATGCCGACATAGGAGATGCGAACCCTGATCTGATCCGCAGTTGGTTCAGGAGTATCTACTTCTTCTAACCGCATATCGAGCTTGCCATGGATTCTCAGCGCTTGCATGGTTCGAAGATACCAGTTGGCTTTCCAGGATTCATCGATTGCCCAGCCCACTAATCCTTATGGAATCAGCACCTTCAATGCATTCACTTTATGGTCGCATGCGCGTAGAGTCATCAAATGTCCTATAAAAGCTCACGCGGTGACTATCTGTTATCTACCGATCCTGAAAAGTTGGATATAGCAAAGATTTTTCACTGGCTTTCAACTGATGCATATTGGGCCAAAGGCCGTTCATATGAAACTTTCTTAGCAAGTCTCGAGAACTCAATTCCTATAGGTGTTTATGGACTGGATGGAACACAGGTGGCCTTTGGTCGACTCATTACAGACCGCGCGGTTCTTGGAATTCTCTCGGATGTTTATGTTGACCCACCTCACCGCGGAATCGGTCTTGGGAAATGGGTTACCGAATCATCGGCTAACTTAATGAAGGAGTTCGGCGGCAAACGTCTCATGCTTCGAACAAATGATGCTCATGGCGTCTATGCGAGTGTTGGGTTTGTTGAACTCAGCGATCCTGAAGCTTGGATGACGCTCGATCTTCTTCAATATAAATCTACTGCGAATGAGAGTGAATAAAGAGTCGAGAATTCTCGAAGATAATCTCCGCGTCGTAATCTAACGTTGCTACGTGATAGCTATTCGTAAGTTCGATACGTTGCTTATCTGTACTGCCAATCTTTGAGTAGATAATCTCTGTGTTAGAGATCGGAAGCGTGTGGTCATCTACGCTGTGAAAGAGTTGCAATGGTGCAGTTACATCACTCAGGCGAGCACGTGTTTTTTTGAGCATCCGCAGCAGCTGGACTACCCCTCGAGTAGGAAGTGCGTCATAACCATATTCGGTGACTCCCGGCTTCTTGATGTCATCCCCCACTGATTTACGTAACTTTTGAAAACGAGATAAGAAGAAGGCAATCTCAGGACCTACGAATGCAACGTGAATCATCGGATTGACCAGAATAATGCCCGAAATCTCATCTGATCTATCGATTGCGAAGTTAAGAATTGTTCCGCCTCCCATGGATAGCCCACAGATAAAGACTTTGTCACATGTCTTGATCATTTCGTTAAATTGATCTTCAACCTTTTGAGTCCACTGCTTCCACATAACTTTGTTGAGATCGTGTGGCTCTGTTCCATGGCCAGGTAATAACGGAACCCGAACTGAATACCCTTTTCCATTGAGATAATGCGCCCACGGGCGCATCGATGCAGGTGATCCTGTGAAACCATGAACGAGAAGGATGCCGATTCGCTTATTGGACCCTTCACCCTCTGCTGACCAATCTGCAAGAAAACCATCTGGTGCGCCTATAACAGTCATGGGATAAGGGTAGAGCCTTCGTAATGTCAGTTCAATGCAATAAACTTAAAAACAACATGGATCACATAAAGAAAATCAAGCAACCCTTATCAGAAACAACATTTGTTGTTATCGACCTCGAAACTTCGGGGGCCTCCCCAGCGCATGGTGCAGGAATCACTGAGATAGGTGCCGTGAAAGTACAAGGCGGTATGGTCCTAGGAGAGTTCTCGACCTTCGTTAATCCACAGGGACCCATCTCAGAATTTATTACTCAACTCACTGGAATTACGTATGAGATGGTTTGCGATGCTCCTTTGATGGGAGAAATATTTCCATCTCTCATCGATTTCCTAGGAGCAGAAGATGAGATTGTTCTCGTTGCTCATAATTCACCTTTTGACCTTGGATTTCTTAAAGCAAGCGCCAAAGCAGTTGATTACCCATGGCCTGCCTACCGAGTGATGGACACAGTTCGATTTAGTCGAAAGGTAGTAAGCAAAGAGGAAGTAGCTGACTACAAACTCGGGACGCTGGCTGCTTTCTTTGGTGCAACGACATCACCTACTCACCGCGCGCTCGATGATGCGCGAGCAACTGTCGATGTACTCCATGCAGTGCTTGAAAGATTTGGCGATCGAGGCGTTACGACGATTGAAGATCTACTTCGTTGAAGAACTGATCTCTTGTGTCAGCTCTGCCCACTTGGCTAGAAGTTTGCTTGTAGCCCCACTATCAACGGCATTCGATGCTTTCCTAAGACCATTCTCAATGCGTTGATGCACGGATAATTCGAATTCACCGTCAAAAGCGGCAATTGCTGCGGCAGCATTTAACAAAACAGCGTCGCGATATGAGCCACGTTCTCCAGCGAAAATGGCGAGGGTAATCCTGGCATTTTCGTGTGCATCTCCACCAACTAAATCGGTTGTCGGCGCATTAGCCAATCCAAAATCCTTAGCATCAATACGATCGCTCGTTATCTCACCATTACCAATAGTCAATATCGATGTTGTCGATGCAAGAGTAATTTCATCAAGTCCGTCGTCGCCTCTGAAAACAAAACCATCAACACCTCGTAGGGATAGAACCTCCGCCATAACAAGATGCATTCGATCATCGGCTACGCCAATTGCCGCAGCTTGTGGCCTCGCTGGATTGGCAAGAGGTCCCAAAATATTAAATACCGTAGGTACTCCGAGCTCTTTTCGAGCAGGCGCCGCAAAGCGCATCGATGGATGAAAAACGGGAGCGAAACAAAATCCAATACCGATTTCGTCAACAGTTCTTTTCAC
>CANJXW010000131.1 GCA_947478965.1 Candidatus Nanopelagicaceae bacterium
GATGAAATTCGGGATGAAGTGACCATTTGTCATGAGATCAGCAATCTTCGATGCGCTCACACCAGGTATGACTGATTCACTCGCTGCATATATTTCGAGCAACACTGTTTCATCTGCTTCATCTAGCGCTCGTGCAAATTCTGGAAGAAAGGCTTGCGTGCGCGTATAACGGTGCGGTTGAAAGATGACAAGAACACGTCCATCACCTGCAAAGCGACGGGCTGCTGCAATAGTGACTTCGATTTCGGTTGGGTGATGGCCATAGTCATCAACGACGCGAATTCCATGAACAGTGGCTTTAACTTCAAATCGTCGCCCTGCACCCTGGAAAGTTGCAAGGCCAGCAAGAAGATCAGGTGAAGAAAACCCAAGAGAAAGGCCCATGGCGAGAGCTGCGCTTGCATTGAGAAGGTTGTGATGCCCAGGTACTTGCAGCGTCAACGTCCCAATAACTCTCCCCTGCCATATAGCTCGCGCACTGGATCCCATGGGAAGAAGAGAGATGGAATCGATTTTGAGATCACTTTCATCTGATATTCCATAGGAAATCTTTCGAGTTGTTGAAATGCGATTAGCCAGATCCTTGGCACCAGAATCATCGATGCAGTAAACAAGGACTCCTTGAGCTGAAATGGAGTGCGCAAATTCTATAAAGGCCTCTGTAAGAGATTCAGGCGTCTGGAAATAATCTACGTGATCGTATTCAACATTTGTGATTATTGCAGCAAATGGTTTGTATTCGATAAATGACCCATCAGATTCATCGGCTTCTGCAACGAAGATGTCACCAGTCCCCTTATGTGCATTTGAACCTGAGGAGGTAAGGGTTCCACCTATTGCAAAGGATGGATCAACGCCAGCTGATTGAAGAGCTACGGTGAGCATCGAAGATGTCGTTGTCTTGCCGTGCGTGCCCGCAACTGCAACGCTCTTGGAATCTGACATCAATATCGCTAACCCTTGTGCGCGAGTTAGAACTGGAAGGTTGAGTTCGCGAGCTCTCTTGATCTCAGAGTTTTGTTCGGTAATTGCAGATGAATACACCACAAGATCGACGTCACTGACATTCTCTGCATCGTGTTCAATTGAAACTGTAGCGCCAAGTGCTCGAAGTGCGACAAGCACCGAGGAATCCTTCGAATCAGATCCAGAGACTGTGATTCCATGAGAAAGTGCGATGCGGGCTAGGCCGCTCATTCCAGCGCCACCTATCCCAATAAAGTGGATCCGTTTATCTTTGAGAGATTCCAGAGTAAACGAGGTGGCCTCTTTCACAGCGCGCCACCTGAAAGTGCAAGTTCCATAAGGTTTGTAATCTTAAGCGCTGCATCAATATCAGCACGTGAGCCCTCGCCTGATTTTTGTGAGGAAGTCTTGAGAAGTCGCTCGATATTCAAAATTAACCATGAAGATGTGAATTCTCGCTGGTCGATCATCTCTGCTCGCCCTTGAGCAAGGAGGCTTGCTGTATTAAATCGTTGTTCTCCATTGCCTATAGGTAGAGGAATAAAGAGCGCGTATCGACCAAGAGCTCCGATTTCAGAACATGTGACCGCACCGCTTCGGGCGATAATGAGATCTGCTGCGAGATAGGCAGTGGACATATCTTCAATGTAAGGCGTCGGAACATAGCCTTTGAGCGCATCTGGAAGTGAATTGGCTTTACCAAGGGCGTGCAAAATTTGAATTCCTTTTTCTAAAAGCGCCTCACGCGAAGTGAGGATGCAGTCGTTCAAGGCGCGCGAGCCTTGAGATCCACCGACGACGAGAACAAGTGGTGAATTCGCGTTAAATCCCAGGGACGATTTCGCTTGCGCGCGAGCTTCATCCCATCGACCTTCACAACTCTTAAGAGCTTTAGCTACATCTGCGCGAAGCGGAAGTCCTGTAATGAGTGCTTGCGAAAACTTACCTTGGCTTATTGGTTGCGCAACTGCCAAATATGGGGTGAAGAGTGAGCCAACCTTATTTGCGATACCCGCCTTGGCGTTTGCTTCATGGATGACGATAGGAACGCCAGATAACTTTGCAGCGATATAGGCCGGCGCAGAAACATAGCCACCAAAACCGACAAGAACTGATGCGCCACGGAGCGCTTTTTTGAGGCGCGTATTGATTGCACGAGAGTTATTGGAACACGAAATATTTGAGGTGAGATTGAACGTGGAATGCGAACTCGCGGAATAAGACAGAGTTGATACCCTGCTTGTGGAACGAGGTGAGTTTCAAGTCCAGATGTTGTTCCAAGAAAGAGAAGTTCATCACGTGGATGTTCTGCGCTCCATTGACGAGCCACAGCAAGGGCAGGTTCGATATGGCCCGCCGTTCCTCCTCCTGCAAAGACTATTTTCATTTATGTGGCGCTCTCCGGGTCTTGGATCTCTCAACTAACTCATTGCGAACCTGAGGATCTCTCATCGCCGTACCCATAACAAAACCTAGAGCCAAGAAGGTGGAAATAAGGGCTGATCCTCCATAAGAAACTAGTGGCAAAGTAACTCCAACGACTGGAAGCAAGCTGGTTGCAGAACCAACATTGAGAAGAACTTGAACTGCCATCCAGCACGCAATTCCAGCACAGGCGTAACGAGAGAGCGGATCTTTTGCGCGGAGCGAAATTTTAAAGATTGAATAAATCAGAGCTACAAGTAAGCCGAGCACAGTCAGAGTTCCAACCAGTCCAAGCTCTTCCCCGATAATAGAGAAGATGAAATCTGTATGCGCTTCAGCGAGATTTCCCCACTTCTGGCGGCTACCTCCTAGGCCAACACCGAATATTCCACCGCTAGCTAAACCAAGAAGACTGTGTGCAGGTTGCCATCCGGCATTTTTATAGTCACCTTCGGCAAAAGGGTTAAGAACCACAAGAAAGCGGGCCACTCGATAGCCAGCAGTTGCGATAAAGAAGGCTAAGACAAGAGAGCCTAGACCGACAATCCAACCTAAAACCTTTAACTGAATACCTGAAACAAAGAGCATTCCACCCAAGATCGCTGCAATCACACACGTTGTACCTAAATCTCGTCCAGCCATAACGAGGCCCATAACAATGACAAAACCTGGGGTAATTTGATAGAGAACGTTAAATCGAGTTGTTCCGCTATTTTCTTTCTTCGCCAAGATAAAACTTGCCCAAAGAATGATAAAAAACTTTGCAAGTTCGCTCGGTTGGA
>CANJXW010000132.1 GCA_947478965.1 Candidatus Nanopelagicaceae bacterium
AACATCAACCGTATCGATATTAATTGGGCAACTGTTGGTGGTTTAGCACTTGGTGGGACCCTTGCAGCGCCGATTGCTGCACGTTTAGTTGGAAAACTACCTGCGCGTCAATTGGGAATATTTGTAGCGCTAGCAATTATCTTGCTCAACGGTTATAAGGTTATTAGCGCTTAAACGCTCCACGAACTATGCAGTGGTCGACCCTCTGCATAACCTGCTGAAGATTGAATTCCAACTACTGCACACTCTGCAAATTCTTCTAAGTTAGAAGCTCCTGCATAGGTACATGAAGAGCGAAGCCCCGCGATAATTTCATCGAGAAGATCTTCAACCCCTGGACGCGCAGGGTTGAGATACATACGAGAAGTTGAAATGCCTTCTTCAAAGAGGCCTTTGCGAGCGCGATCGAAGGCGCCTTCCTCGGATGTTCGAGCAGCAACTGCGCGAGCAGATGCCATTCCAAATGATTCCTTAAAGAGTCGCCCGCTTGAATCTCGCTGCAAATCACCAGGTGATTCATATGTGCCAGCAAACCAGGAGCCGATCATCACATGTGATGCGCCGGCAGCAAGTGCGAGCGCTACATCGCGAGGATGGCGAACCCCGCCATCTGCCCACACTGTTTTGCCTAACTCTTTTGCAGCAGCTGCGCATTCAAGAACAGCTGAAAATTGTGGGCGGCCTACGCCTGTTTGCATACGTGTTGTACACATTGCACCCGGTCCAACGCCAACTTTGATGATGTCGGCTCCTGCGGCGATGAGGTCGCGTACGCCATCTGCGGTGACAACGTTTCCTGCAACGACAGGGATAGAACCTTTAATCGGTTTAATGAGTTCAAGTGCTTCTAACATCTTCTTCTGATGTCCATGCGCCGTATCTACGACAAGAACATCCGCGCCAGCGTTGATCAGGTATTTCGCCTTTGCGGCAACATCACCATTGATACCAACAGCTGCTGCGATACGCAGCTTCTTCGCACTGTCGAGAGCTGGTGAATACAACGTTGCACGCAGCGCACCGATGCGGGTCAAGATCCCAACGAGATCACCTGATGCAGATACAACGGGTGCGAGCTTGCGTCGCTGCTCTGTCAGAAATTCAAAGGCAGCTCGCGGATCTAAGTTATCTGGCATCAGAACAAGTTCGCGGCTCATCACACTCTGTAGCTGAGTAAAGCGATCGACCGATTCGCAATCTTCCTCGGTGACGATTCCGAGCGGCTTATTGTTCTCAACAATGACGACCGCGCCATGTGCGCGCTTATGCATCAAGCTAACTGCATCGGCAACTGTCTGTGTTGGTGCCAGAGTAAGAGGCGTATCAAAGAAGGTATGACGTGATTTCACCCATGCGATCACATCTGCAACGACTTCAAGTGGAATATCTTGTGGAATTACTACAAGACCACCGCGACGAGCAATCGTCTCTGCCATACGACGACCTGAGATCGCTGTCATATTCGCTACAACGAGCGGGATCGTTGTCCCTGTTGCATCATGCGAAGAGAGATCGACTTCCATCCGGCTGGAAATCTCCGAACGGCTCGGTGCCATAAAGACATCGTCATAGGTAAGGTCATAAGGAGGTGTAGTTAGGAATCGCACGTTACATGACTATAGGGGTAAGGCCCTGTGAATAAGTAGAGGCGCGAGGACGGCAAATGGTCGATATTTCCGTTCGATTTACAGGGCGCCACCTCTGTACTCTTGGACCTATGAGTCAAGAAGATCTTGTAGGAAAGATTGCTACGCGTATTTACGACATAGCTCCTTCAGAGAAGTTTGCCGCCTTTATGCAAACGGGCTGGGCTCCATCGGATCTCGAGGGCCTCCGCGCACTTGAGGTTGTTACCTATGCATTTACACGCCGCGCCGTTTTATCGGCCGCCTTCCTGAATACTCGCATTGTTCTGCCATCTGGAAATCATCAAGTCCGCTCAAACGATACTGATTACCGATATCGCCCACACAGTGATTTCGCGTATTACAGCGGTGTGCAAGGTTCTGATGCGACTGCAGATGCGGTGCTTGTTCTCGAACCAAACGCAGAAGGTGGACATGATTCCTATCTCTATATCCACCCGCGTTCAACGCGAGATACCAGCGCCTTTTATCAAGATAGACGCTATGGCGAACTCTGGGTTGGTCGTCACTACACACTTGAAGAAGCTCGCACGTGTTATCAGATCGAAACTCGCAATCTTGATGATCTTCATTCTCTGCTTCGCCATAGCCGTGCAACTTTGACGATATCTGGAATCGATTCTTATATCGATAAGACAATTCCTTTGAACCCTCACCAAGAAGATTTCTTAAGCTTTCTTTCAGAACAACGATTCGTCAAAGATGAGTACGAGATGAAAGAGCTACAGCGCGCTGTAGATGCAACAGCTCTCGGTTTTAACGATGTGATCTCGGTGCTGCCTGCGGCGAGTGAATCCATACGTGGCGAACGTATTATCGAAGGCGCGTTCTTCGGTCGCGCACGTCTTGAAGGTTATGACCTGGGCTATGACACCATTGCTGCATCTGGTTCTCATGCTTGTGTTTTGCACTGGATCAGAAATGATGGCGTGGTTAAATCAGGTGAACTCGTACTTGTCGATGCTGGCATCGAAATGGATTCGTTCTACACCGCCGATATCACGCGCACATTTCCCGTTAACGGAAAATTTACCCCTGCACAACGCGCTCTTTATATGTTGGTCTATGAAGCACAGCTCGCTGGCTTTGCAGCGATAAAGCCTGGCGCTATCTTCTCTGATATTAATAAAGCTTGCCAAGAAGTTCTTGCAAAGGGCCTTTCAGATATGGGCGTTCTGCCGATAAGCGTTGAAGAATCCATGTCTCCAGAGGTCGGTTTGCATCGCCGCTGGACACTGCACGGAGTCAGCCACCATTTAGGTCTTGATGTTCATGATTGCACACAGGCGCGTAAAGAGAATTACAGTGGTGGAGTCTTGCGCGAGGGAATGGTTCTTACCGTTGAACCTGGCCTCTATATCCAGCCAGATGATGAGCTTTTTGCGGCGGAATATCGCGGAATCGGAATCCGCATCGAAGATGATGTAGTTGTCACTGCAGATGGATATCGCAACCTCAGTGAGAAGCTTCCGCGTCATCCTGATCAAATTGAAAGCTGGATGGCTGCAATTCTAAAAGGTTAGGA
>CANJXW010000133.1 GCA_947478965.1 Candidatus Nanopelagicaceae bacterium
ATCGCGCACGTAACTCTTCTAGCGCAAGTATCACAGGGATAAGAAGTGCGATCGACCTATATCTCTTGAAGACCAGGCCAACTGGGATATAGAAGAGAGCTTGCAAAATTGAAAGAATAATCCACGGAGTGATGCCAACGTACTTTCCACTCCAATGAAGAGCGACGAGATTACTGACTAAGCCAAAGAGAAATGAATCAACAACAGGACGTTTGCTTTTCTTAAGACCAATGAAGAAGGCAAGAAAGGCTATTGGTGCAAGAAACCAAAATCCAAAGGGTTCAAATGCACAACTGAGCAAGAGTCCGGAGAAGATACCTACCAATTGAGAGCCGTAATCATTCGATCGATGCTAGCTCCCAAACCGTAGCGTTCCTGCAATTCATAGATCTTGGAAAGATCCTTCGGTTTTGCTGGCATCGAAATGTCGAGCGTTGGAAGCGCGACATCGAGCGCGCAATGAACAATTGTGGGTGCAATAGCTAAGTAATCGGTACCAGCAATGATCTTCTTGGCAAGAGCTGGCGTAAGGGCGCTATGACCTTCATGTGCACCGGCGATCGCTTGTTCAACTGTCGCAAAATTATTGGCTATGAGCGCAGCTCCCTTTTCGCCAATTCCGCGAACACCTGGCAAGCCAT
This sequence comes from Candidatus Nanopelagicaceae bacterium, assembly GCA_947478965.1. GTDB lineage: Bacteria > Actinomycetota > Actinomycetes > Nanopelagicales > Nanopelagicaceae > Planktophila. The sequence continues at coordinate 642 of CANJXW010000133.1, forward strand.
CGGATGGATCGCCACGGAACATCGCAAAGAGCGCATATCTATCGCCAGGAATTTCATACTTCTTTGCGACCCATGAAATATCAACAAGGTCATGTTGTGAAACTCCACGAGCAAGATAAACAACCTTGACATCTCTTTTATCATCGACGAGTTGGAACAAGTCCCTATCCCCCGTGACAATTCGGATTGGACCGTTCTCTTTTACGGCAAAAGTCGCCATGACATCATCTGCTTCATAATCATCGACGCCCACAAGAGGAATTCCGAACTCATCGAGAAGGTCGAGAAGAATTGGAATTTGCGGCGTTAAAGTATCTGGTTCTTCCTCCCCCTCACCATCTTCTTCTAGGCGGTTCGCTTTATAATCAGGAAATAGTTCAACTCTCCAGCTGGGTCTCCAATCGCCTTCAATGCAGGCAACAAGACGATTCGGTGAGTACATGCCGATGAGGCGAGATGTCATATCGAGATATCCGCGAATAGCGTTCACGGGGGTTCCATCTGGCGCCAAGAGAGTATCTGGCATTCCATAGTAGGCGCGGTACCAGAGTGATGCGCTATCGAGAAGCATTAATGTCATTGTTCCTCCATCAAATAGGCAACGACGCCACGATCAATATTCTTAATTCCTTGCATGCAGGCTGGGCGCAATTTTTCACTAGCCCCTGCGATTTGCATCAGAAGATCAATCAACTGCTTGATAGATCGCACAAAGTCTCCAACTGACATGTCACTACCCTTGAGAACATTGCTGAGTGAATTTCCAGCAGCCCACCGGTATGAGATATATGCAAAACCGAAATCTGGTTCTTTCTGAGTTTTTACATCAAATTCATTCTCAATATCCTCAAGTTTTGCCCAGAGTTTAATAATCGAAGCTAAAGCATTTGCAACGTTCTGGTGAGGAATCTTCGGAGCGAGTACTTCAGATGATCGTGATTGATAAATCATAGAACTCACAACGCTCAAAAGTTCTCCTGCAGAGAGTGAATCTAAAATTCCAGATCGGATAGTCTCGGTGAGAAGTAGATCAGATTCTGCATAGATACGAGCGAGAATCTTTCCTTGGGCTAGTGGTTTTTCATCTTCGATATAGCCAAGATGGCTAAGTACGTCACAAATACGATCAAATGTCTTAGCGATAACGTGGGTGCGATTTTCAACACGGGCTCGCAGACCATCAGACTCTTTCGTAAGTCTCTCGGCTCGTTCTGCCAAACGGGCATGAGTTTCACGATCGTTACACGGGTGACAAGGGTGGTTACGAAGGGCGCTTCTAATCGACGCTATCTCGCCTTCCATATGACTACGTTGGCGATTATCAAAGGTCTTGCGACCATCTCGTTTTTGAAGTAGTCGTTCAAGCTCTTTAATCTCAGATCTCATTGCGCTATAACTCGCAAAATCACCGAGGTGACATGAGGCGCTCTCTAGAAGCTCATCTCTGACGGACTCATTCTTCTTGATTTGACGAACTAAACCAATGACAGCTCTATCTGCTTGGAATTGAGCAAAGCTTGAATCTAAACTTGTGCGCGCTCTCTCTTTGCCAAAACGAGCGATGAGGTTGATTGCCATGTTGTATGTAGGGGTAAACGAAGAACGCAGTGGATATGTACGTGTCGATGCGAGGCCTGCTGCAGTTGCAGAATCAACCGTTGGAGACCATTGCACAACAGCGTTTCCTTCAATATCAATTCCACGTCGTCCTGCACGTCCCGTGAGCTGGGTGAACTCCCCTGGTGTAATCGGAACGTGGGCTTCACCATTCCATTTTGTTAACTTTTCGAGAACAACAGTACGTGCGGGCATATTGATTCCAAGAGCGAGGGTTTCCGTAGCAAAGACAGCTTTGATAAGGCCGCGCTGGAAGAGATCTTCAACCGCACCCTTGAAACTAGGCAGTAATCCTGCATGGTGCGCTGCTATTCCGCGCTCTAGAGCGGTAATCCAATCTCTATAACCAAGAACCTCAAGATCTTCTTCAGCAAGGTTGCTTGTATATCGCTTTGCGGTCTGGATAATCTCTTCCCGCTCTTGGGCATTGGTTAATTTGATTCCAGCCTGTAAGCATTGCTTGACCGCCGCATCACATCCAACGCGAGAGAAGATAAAGGTAATAGCAGGCAACATGTTCTCACGCTGAAGTTTTTCGATGATCTCTGCGCGGGACAACCTTGAATCGCTAGCTCCCCATTGCTCACGTCGTTGCCGCGGGATGCGATTCTTTTTCATAGCTTCACGTTCCAGAGACAGAACTTCTGGATTGACTCTCCCAGGATGGCTAAAGAGATCTACAAGTCGCGAACCAATCAACACGTGTTGATACAGAGGGATCGGTCTAATCTCGCTAACAATCACATCAGTCTTGCCTCGTACTTCACCGAGCCACTCACCAAATTCCTCTGCATTAGATACCGTCGCAGAGAGAGATATAACCTGCACGCTCTCCATAAGGTGTATGAGAACCTCTTCCCATACTGCTCCTCTAAATTTATCGGCGAGATAGTGAACCTCGTCCA
>CANJXW010000134.1 GCA_947478965.1 Candidatus Nanopelagicaceae bacterium
CTCTGAGATCGCTAGAATTCATGCATTGTCTATGGAGGTAATTATGTTTCGTAAGGCCCTTGTCATCACCGGCGCACTTGTCCTAGCTACAACAACTCTTGCATCACTTCCTGCTGGAGCGGCAACCAAGGTCAGCAATGGCGTTGCCTGTTCTAAATCAGGAGCGACAACAAAGGTAAGCGGAACAACATATAAGTGTGCAAAGAACGCTTTGGTTAAGAACTCAAAGCTCACATGGCTCTCTGTTGATTGCCTCAAAACAGTGACAGCGTATAAAACGGCGCTTGTAAATCTTCCAAAGATTCAGAAGCGCACAGAAGATACTGTCGCAAACCTCGAAGCTGATATTGTAAAACAGAAAATTGAGATCGATAAGGCCAATAAGTTGATCCCTGAATTTGAAGCGAAGATCGCAGTTATTAATACAACGCTTGCAACGTTGCGCGCAGATACTGCCAACCTTGTAAAGAACAAGGCGACTATTGATAAGTATGCAGGTGCAGTTAAGAGCTACCAGGCAGCAATCAAGGCTTATTCAGCAGTTGCAAAGCAAGGTGGCCGCAGCGAAGCAGCTCGCGGACAAGCCCTTGCACAATACGAAAATGCAAAAGCTGACATTTCTTCAACGCTAGAAATGGCTAAGTTAATCTGCGCTAAAGGTTACTAAGGCTTCCCCTATTTAAGATTGGGCTTTGCCTGCTTTAACTTTTGTGTGTGCGCTTATACAAAGCCCTGCGGTGGGTTCCCATCACTTTGCTTGTCCTGCATGTGTTCTTGAGTTTTTTCATTGACCAACCGACCATCGCGCTTGATCTCATCCTCTATAACGCGATCGTTATTGTCGCGCTCTTAACGCTCTTTCAGGCACCGCTCCATAACGATCCACTTGCAATTGCATGTATGGCTCTTGCATCTGCGCTCTGGGGGCTAGGCTCGATCACTTCAAGTTACGGTCAGTTCTATCCACTTTCGCCCTCATCAACTCTTGTAGCAAATATCTGTTACACGCTCTTCTATCCATTTGCACTCGTTGCGATACCTAGAGCGATGGGGAGCAGACGAAAAACTAGCGCGATTGAGTTCCTGGATTCTGCAATTTTTGGCTTGGGTTTAAGCGCAATTGTTACTGCGCTGCTGATATCAAAGGTTCTGCCTCAGATCCCAGGTACCCAGAGCGAAGCCTTCTTCTCCTTGCTCTTTCCTATCTGTGACCTTGTTTTAGTTGTTATTGTTTTTCTATCACTTGCACGACACAAATTGAGCCCTCGTGTTCTACTGCTGTGTGCAGGAGTTCTCATCTTTGCTTGTACTGACTTTCTCTTTCTCTGGTTCTATGTCAACAATAAGTATCAATTCGGTCAACCAAGCGATGACGGGTGGCTACTTGGGATCGTTCTTATTGTCTTAGCGCTCTGGCAAGGTCCAAGTCAGAGGGAGAAAGAGTTGACACTCCATCCTGCCCTTATTGCTCTCTCGGTATTTATCAGCCCTGTACTCCTTGCTGCGATCGCAATTCGTCCAGGATTCTTTCCAACTTATATTTTGGTACCGACCATCGCAACTTTATTTCTCGCCTTTATTCGTATGACTATTGTTCTTCGACAAGCTCGCAACCTTGGCGAGGAGAAAATTCTTGCTAGAACTGATGAGTTAACGGGTCTTCCAAATCGGCGCAGACTTGTCTCGGAGATTTCTACATTTGGTCACACAGAGGGTGCGCTCCTGCTCCTTGATCTCAACGGTTTTAAACCCGTCAACGATACCTACGGCCACGAAATGGGAGACCGGGTTCTTCGCCAAGTTGCACAGCGCTTTAGTCGATCTCTGCCAACAGGTGCGATCTTGGCGCGCTTAGGTGGAGACGAATTTGGAGTCTTGATTCATGGCGGGCACGAATCAACGATGGAGATTGCCCAAGCTCTTCATGCAACGTTGAGTTATCCATTTAAGATCGATGGAAATTCAATTTCAATCGGAGTAAGTATCGGACATGTTCAAAATGATGGAGACGGTGAGTTACTTGCTCGCGCAGATCTTGCTATGTATCAAGCAAAGCGAGAAGGCTCGGGGATCGTGCGCTCAAAGGCTTAACCCTTTGGAACGCGCTTTGGCTCCTCAGGTTTATCTTCCTTAATCTCCTGCAAACGAGCTAAGGATTCAAGGCGCTCAACTGCATGATCGACGAGGCGTTCTGGATATCCATGTAAGTAACCATCTGGGTAGAGCCATGGTTCGTGGATGTTTTCTGCAGGTAAATGAGCAAGTTCTGGAACATAGCGCCGGATGTAGTCACCATTCTCATCGAATCTGCGACCTTGTTCGATCGGATTAAAGACTCTGTAATACGGCGATGCATCCGTGCCGCATCCTGCAGTCCATTGCCATCCATGTGAATTCGATGCAACATCAAAGTCAACGAGTTGTTCCATAAAGTAATTGGCGCCATGTTGCCATTCAAGGTGAAGATCTTTCACTAAGAATGATGCAACAACCATACGTGTGCGGTTATGCATCCACCCTTCACGATTTAGTTGGCGCATTGCGGCGTCAACAAATGGATATCCCGTACGTCCTTGAGTCCATGCTTTAAATTTCTCGCCAGGTTCGTCGTAACGCATCGCAGTAAAACGAGGTGCGTAATAATCGTTCTCTGTATGTGGATTGTGGTGCAGAACATCTGCATAGAATTCACGCCACGCAATTTCTTTTCTAAAAACATCATGGGCTTTACTATCGCCGAGCTCTGCTAGCAAAGTTCTTGGATGGATCTCGCCCCACTTGAGATGTGCGCTGAGCTTGCTCGTTCCATCTATAGCAGCGAGGTTTCTCTGCTCGTCATAGAAATCAAGACCGTTCTTCTTAAAGTGTTTCCAGCGAGCAAGAGCTGCCTTCTCACCAGCAGCGGTAATGGCAGCGCCATCAGGAAGAGGCCAATCTGGAAAGTTTCGATCACCTTCCCCTGGAGTTACTGCTGAAATTTTTACTGGAGCTTTTACCGCTCCTCGCCAACCATGTACGCACCAGGCGCGATAGAAGGGCGTATAGACGCGATAGGGAGTCTCATCTGACTTACGGACGCGCCCTGGGGCAACTGCATATGGACTGCCGGTGCGCGTCAGCACAATCCCTGCAGCTTCAACTCGAGCATCACGTGCAAC
>CANJXW010000135.1 GCA_947478965.1 Candidatus Nanopelagicaceae bacterium
CTCCGCCATATGCACGACGAGTAATTAAGGTAACGCGAGGAACAACAGCTTCACCAAATGCGTGCAACAACTTTGCACCGCGACGCACAGCGCCTTCCCATTCCTGACCAGCGCCAGGCAAGAATCCGGTGACATCTGCGATCACAATCAAGGGACTTCCAAAGGCATCACTCGTGCGAACAAAGCGAGCGGCTTTCTCACCTGCTGCAGAGTCCAAGACTCCACCAAGATAATGAGGATTGTTGGCGATGACGCCAACAGTGCGACCGCCTAGTCGGCCAAGGACGGTAGACATATTTTCGGCCCACATCGGCAAGAGCTCTAACTTCTCTTCATCTTTATCCAAGATTGCATTGATGAGATGGTGGACTTCATACGTACGTTTGCTGACATCTGGAACAAAGACCGAGAGATCAATATCTTCAATATCAGTCTCCATGTGTCCTTGATTTGCAAAGAGGGCAGTTGCATCACGAATTTCGTCGAAAGCTTCTTGTTCACTTGTTGCGATGACATGTGCAACACCGCTGTTCTTGCTATGGGCTTCAGGTCCACCAAGTGATGCAATATCGATATCTTCACCAGTAACGCTCTTTACGACATCAGGTCCAGTAACAAAGATGCGGCCTTCTGGTGCAAGCACAACGATGTCAGTAAGGGCTGGGCCGTATGCACCGCCACCGGCGGTAGGTCCAAGAACAAGTGAAAGTTGAGGGATGCGACCACTTGCCAGAATCATCGATTGAAAGACTTCACCAAAGGCATCAAGAGATGAAACTCCATCGCTGAGCCGTGCTCCGCCTGAGTGCCAAATACCAATAATCGGAAGTTGATTAGCCATTGCCTCTTTATAGGCTTTAACAATAACGCGAGCTCCGGCTACGCCGAGTGCGCCACTTTTAATTGTTGCATCTGATGCAAAGACGACAACGCGATTTCCTTTAACAGTTCCCGTAGCAGAGATCATTCCGCAACCATCGTTGGGAGATAGAATTTGAACGCTCTCCGGATCTAATAATCGATCTATGCGAAGTTCAGGATTGCGAGGATCAATCGTCGCTGTTGTCATGCTTATAGAGTAGCGAATGCCAATACAACGTTGTGGCCACCGAAACCAAAGGAATCGTTGAGAGCGGCAATGTCGCCACTTGGCAGCGCACGAGGTTTATCGCGAACAACATCGATTGTGACTGCAGGATCAAGGTCATCGATGTTAATTGTTGGTGGAGCAAGGCGATCTTGAAGAGCTTTTACGATAAAGACAGACTCAATTGCGCCTGCACCACCGAGTAAATGGCCAGTCATCGACTTAGTTGCTGATACGGCAACATGATCTGCATCTGCGCCCAATGCAAGGCGAAGCGCATTTGCTTCTGCAACATCTCCAGCAGGGGTAGATGTTGCGTGAGCGTTGAGGTGAACAATATCTTTTGTCGATAATCCAGAGTCACGAAGGGCAAATTTAATTGCACGCTGAACACCTGAGCCATCTGGATCTGGTGCTGCAATGTGATAACCATCTGATGAAAGACCTTGACCGACGATCTCACAATAAATTTTAGCTCCGCGTGCTTTCGCATGTTCGTACTCTTCAAGAATAAGAATTCCGCCACCTTCGCCCAAAACAAATCCATCGCGACCAGAATCATAAGGACGAGATGCACGTGCTGGTTCATCGTTGCGAGTTGAAAGAGCTTTCATGGCAGCAAAGCCAGCCATGGGAAGAGCATGAATCGCAGCTTCGACTCCGCCGCTAACAATGATGTCCGCGCGATTAGAACGAATCATTTCAAGTGCATATCCGATTGCTTCTGCGCCAGATGCGCAGGCGCTGACAGGGGTGTGAACACCAGCTCGCGCTTGAAGCTCAAGACCCACATTTGCTGCGGGGCCATTTGGCATCAACATGGGGACTGTATGCGGGCTCACAAAGCGCGCACCTTTATCTTTCAAAATATCGTATTGATCAAGCAAGGTGATAACTCCACCGATTCCAGATGCGATAACAACGCCAAGGCGCTCTTTATCAATATCGGGAGATCCAGCATCTTTCCACGCCTCGCGCGATGCAATAAGCGCAAATTGCTCTGAACGATCAAGGCGGCGCATTTCAACGCGCTCCATCGCTTCAGATGGTTCAACTGCAACGCGAGCAGCGAAGTGAACAGGGATTGTCTGCGCCCACTCCTCAGTTAAGAGACGAACACCGCTCTTGCCGGCAAGAAGCGCCGACCAAGTGCTTGCGACATCTCCGCCGAGGGGAGTGGTTGCACCCAACCCTGTTACAACTACGCGACGTTGTGACATGAATTTTCTGCTTTTCTAATTTCTCGTTATGAGTTACTTAGAGGCGTTAACGATGAAGTCGACAGCATCGCCGACAGTGACGAGATCAGTTACTTTCTCATCTGGAATCTTGACTCCAAAGCGCTCTTCAGCTGCAACGACAACTTCAACCATGCTCAAAGAATCTACTTCGAGATCTTCAGTGAAGTTCTTATCTAATTCGATTGATGCCGCAGGAATACCGGCTACTTCTTCAACGATCTCTTTAAGTCCTGCAAGTACATCAGCTTGTGAAAGCGTCATTGTTATTTCCTTCTCTTTAGCGTTTATCTATCGGACGTGATTTGGTCTAACAGGTTCTTATTCTCTCTGATGAGCGGGCTTACTTCCTAGTAATTGCTCGCTTCTGAGAGAAAAATTATGGTTTAGGGGGCAGTTGTACGACTTGTCCCGCATAAACGAGACCTGCGCCATATCCAATCAGAAGAGCAAGTTTTCCATGAAGCTCTGGATGTTTGAGCAAGAGAGCATCCATTGCAAGGGGAATAGATGCGGCAGATGTATTTCCATTGACGCGAATGTCATCTGCAATGATGACCGAATCCGGCAACTTCATCTCCTTCGCCATCGTTTCGATAATACGAACATTTGCCTGATGAGGGATAAAGGCATCGATATCGTTGACACATAATCCTGCGGCGTCGAGCGCCTTAAGAGCGGCTTTGCTCATAGAGAAGACAGCCCAACGAAAAACTGTCTGACCTTGCTGAGAAATATTTGGCCAATCAATTCCACCGACTGATTTCTGATCGCTATCGCGCATCGAAATCCATGAAGGATTCATGACGATTGCTTCACGATTTTCAGC
>CANJXW010000136.1 GCA_947478965.1 Candidatus Nanopelagicaceae bacterium
ACCAAAGTTGCTGGTGAAAGCAGGTGCTCTTCTACCTCAAGCAAGACCTCTTCCAGCAACATGGGATGAAAATACCGCAGAATTCTCCTCTGTTAGGCTCAGGGCATGATTTCTACTTACGCGTGGGTTTTAACCATGTCTATCCTTGGCGTTCTGATTATTTTTGACTTTTCGTGGGCCGTTCTTCGCCGAAACCAAAATACATCACTGCGTGAGGCATCCATCTGGAGCCTTTTCTATCTCACATTAGCAATTGCATTTGGGTTGTTTCTTGGCCATTGGTCAACCCCTGTCGTGAGGCAAGAGTTCTTTGCGGGCTGGCTTACTGAATATTCACTCTCTTTCGATAACCTCTTTGTCTTTGTCATCATTCTTACTAAATTGAAGATTGAAGAGAAAAGTAAGCAACTGGCCCTCCTCCTTGGAATCTTGATCGCGCTAGTATTTAGAATTATCGCAATCACTCTCGGCGCAGCAGCTATAAAGCAATTTGAATGGGTTTTCTTTATCTTCGGGGCTTTCTTGGTCTACACGGCAGTCAAACTCTTTGGAGAAAGTTCCCACGATGCCACCGAGGAAAAAGAGAGTAAAATTATCACCTCTCTACGCAACCGAGGTTTCAAGCCCTTCACAATCGCCCTCATCGCACTTGGAATGACCGATATTCTCTTTGCGCTCGATTCGATCCCAGCCATCTTTGGACTTACCCAGAATGTTTACGTTGTCATCACTGCAAATATCTTTGCTCTCATGGGTCTTCGCCAACTCTATTTTCTTATTGGTGGCCTAATGCGCAGACTGATCTATATGGGCAAGGGCCTCTCACTTATTTTGGGTTTCATCGGAGTTAAGCTCTTCTTCCATGCTTTCCATGCCGTAGATATTCACGAGATTGCTGGGGTGCATGTACCAGAAATCACCATCACCCAAAGTTTGGCTGTGATCCTGATATGTCTTCTAGGAGCAGCAGGTGCAAGTTTGATTGCAACCCGCAACAAGATTTAATTCTCGTTAACTTTTCACATCTCTAAAGAGGAAACTCAATTTCAATCGCTAATCCACCGAGCGAGCTCTTTCGAAGAGCCATTTTTCCGCGATGCTCTTGAACAATTGCAGCAATAATGCTCAATCCCAAACCTGAGCCACCGGTCTCCCTTGAGCGAGATGGATCGAAACGATTCATTGCCTTTATCTCGCTCTTATAAGCTCCTTCTGGAAGTCCGGGGCCACCATCTTCGATGGTGAGAATCGCCGTTTTTTGCGCAGCCTTTAAGGAAATTTTTACCGGCGCATCTTTTGGAGTATGACGATCAATATTTGTAAGGGAATTTTGAATCAAACGATTGAGATGCTCCCGCTGCCCGTTCCACATCACGTGATCGGGAATTTCTACCGAGACGTTGCGATCAGGATTAAGTGTTGAGAAATCAATTGCGTGTGAGCGAATAATCTCAGCAAGATCATTTTGATCAAAAGTTGCGGGCCTACTTTCGCCAAGTTCTGCAAGCAGAAGTAAGTCATGAATTAAATTTTCCATTCGAATGATTTCATGACCAACTCGGCTAAAGGCACGCTTGCGATCTGCTTCCTCGGCAAATTGATTCTTACTCAACATCTCCGTATAGCCCTTGATAACCGTCAATGGAGTTCGAAGTTCATGGGAGGCATCCCCCAGAAAAGATTTCATCCGATCAAGAGCGCCCTCATCGAGGCGACGATTATGTCGAGTTAGAAAGAAGATATTAATGAAAATTGCAACAGAATCTGCCCCCAGGGTAAAGAGACCAAGGGTGAGAAGATTATTGGCTAGCGCCGAATCTAGCTCAGCGAGTGAGATTGAAGCCAAGAGATAGTCTCCCCCAGGCAGGGAAATTGTTCGAAGTCGATAACGTTGGATATCTTGAATGCTGATCGGTTGATTCATAGCTGACTTAATAAGGCTTATCGAGGGCGCTTTTGAATACGCTAAATGAGATTCGTTGATAATTGTCTCCTCTCCTTCTTGTGTTACGAGAGAGAGGGTGACATCTAGCCTTTCACTATCGACTATGAAGAGAGCTGCACTTATCGCTTCATCGAGGTGTGCATCAACGTTTGAGCTTATGAGGGAAAGTTGCGAATCGATGCGATTGAGATCCCCATTGCGAGATTGCAGAGTTGCAAATCCGCCAATTCCAAGTGAGAGAAACGTTGTCAAAATAATTGTGAGGAGAGCAAATCTGCTTTGAATCTTATTCATTACTTCTTAGGTTCCTGAATAACAAATCCAACTCCACGAACAGTCTTTATCCCTTCATAGCCATCTCGATGCAATTTCTTTCGAAGATATGAGATGTAAGTATCTGAGACCGTACTCTCTGATTCGAAGGTAATTCCCCAGACTTCATCTAGGAGCAAGCTCTTGCTGAGAACTCGCCCCTTGTTTTCTATGAGGACTTGTAGCAATCTAAATTCAGTGGGAGATAAGTCAATTATTTCACCATTAAAAGTAACGATGTGGCTTGATTCATCCAGCGAGATCGGTCCGCAAGTCAGGTTTTGGATCTGAGAAGTGGAAATATGGGAACGCCTAAGGATTGCCTTTATTCTCAGCAATAACTCTTCCAAGCCAAAAGGTTTTGTAACATAATCATCAGCGCCAAGAGTTAAACCTCGAGTCACATCGACTCTATCTGCACGTGCGCTGAGCATGAGGGCAGGCGTGTTATCTCCATTTTTGCGCAGGCGTTCAACTAATTCAAAACCATCCATCAAAGGCATATTGATATCGATCACCAATAAATCTGGTTTCTTCTCCCTGATCGCAGTCAGCGCAGACATTCCATCCGGGGCAGTGATCGTTTCAAATCCAGCAATCCTGAGGGCATCACCCAAGAGTTCTCGGACGCCAATTTCGTCGTCCACGATCAAGATCAGTTCAGCCATAGCCCCAGCCTGTCACTCATTGACCCTTTCTGCCAGAATATCGGCCCGTCTTCTCGTAGATTGCAGAGCATTCCCCGCATTTTCACAAAGATATAGGCCATTATCTGGATACACCTTTATAGAACTCCCTATAGATTTGCCTCTAATGGAATGCGAGGGCTCAAGCATGGCGATGAAGAGATTGGCTGCAGGCGTATCTATCGCTGCCGTGCTCGCGCTA
>CANJXW010000137.1 GCA_947478965.1 Candidatus Nanopelagicaceae bacterium
AAGAACTAGGGCTTCGACCTTATCGCCAACTTTAACAATGTCATTTGGATCAGCATCGTGGCGGATTGAAAGTTCGCGCGAAGGGATTACGCCTTCTGTCTTGTATCCAATATCAAGGAGTACTTCTTCGCGATCTACTTGTACAACGGTTCCTTCTACGAGGTCTCCGTCATTGAAATTTCTGATTGTGCCTTCGATTGCTGCAAGAAAATCTGCTGCCGATCCGATGTCGTTTACTGCTACGACGGGTGTTGAAGTGGTCAAGGGGCTCCGTAGGGATAGAAAGTAGTAGGACTCCAGAGATGTTCTGGCGAACGGGGCTAAGCCTATGGTTTGCCATATCTACCGAGCAAATCCACCCTGATTCCTGCTCAGAGAAGTAGCGAATAGGCCTAAACTGCGAGATCTATGAACCGCTATGCCGAACTTGTCAGATATCCGCATGCGTGGTCTCTCATTATCGCTGCCCTTCCCGCTCGTATCGCCTACGGAATGATCGGCCTTGCCATCTTCTTTAAAACCCAGAGTGAGACCGGATCGATTGGCCTTGCGGGTCTCGCCCTTGGTCTGAACTCTTTAGCAGGAGCTGCAACCGCAGGAATTCGCGGTTCAATTATGGATAAGTACGGACAGAAGTGGCCGCTACGAATCTTTGTACCTGGTTATGCAATTCTTCTTCTCGTTCTCAATGCAGCGCACGATACTCGTTTGATTATGGTCTCTGCTTTTATCTTAGGAATTAGCGCACCACCGATAAACCTCTCCATCAGGCCGCTTTGGAAAGATGTTGTACCTGGAGATTTTCTACGCGTTGCATATGCAGCAGATACTGCGGTGATGAATCTCGCAGGCGTCGTTGGTCCAGTTCTTGCAACAACCCTTGCTCTCTCATCTCACCCAGGGAGTGCACTCTCTACTGCAGCAGCGCTGATGTTCATTGGCGGCGGAGCACTTGGATTAACTTCTATTTCGCGTAATTGGAAGCCAGAAAAGAAAGAGATCAATCATATTCCGCTCTGGCAGAACAAAGCTCTTCGCTTATTGATGATCGAAGGATGTTTTATTGGATTTGGTTGGGGGCTCTTCGATGTAGCAGTCCCAGCTTTTGCCACTCTTGAAAACGTTCCTCATAGAACGGCGTGGATTCTTGGCGCAATGGGTTGTGCAAATGTTATCGGTGGATTGCTTGCTGGACTTGTTTCAAAAAATAGAGCACCGTTATCAACGCTACGAACTACTTACGCTCTATGGGTTCTCATCTCGATTCCGATCGCATTTACCTATCCAGGTTGGTCAATGGTTATCGCGGGTGTATTCCTGGGTCTCGTAGGTGGAGCGATTCAAGTTTTCTATTGGGAGGTACTAGAAGCCGTACGCCCACTCGGATCCCCCACCGCCATGATGGGTTGGATCTGGAGCATTGAGGGAACATTTATGTCTATGGGCGCAGCGGTCGGTGGTCTGATTTCAGATTCATTCTCACCGCGCGCTTGCCTTGCGATGACAACGCTCTGCCTCATCTGTGGTTATTTTGTTCTGACTCTTGGTCGCGCTCGATTATCTGCGGCAAATGCAATACCGACAAGCGAGCAAGATTTGGCAGCTATGGAAGATAACGTAAAACCACTGCAACTCTAAAGACTAGTGGGCCGCTTCATTCCAGCTCTTTCCAATGCCAACGCTCACATCGAGCGGTGCTTTAAGTGGATATGCCCTTCCCATTTCTGTGCGCACAAGGGTTGAAAGAACTTCTTCTTCACCTGCGACCACTTCAAGAATAAGTTCATCGTGTACCTGTAAAAGTAGACGAGATGTAAGTCCTTGCATCTCGATCGCACGGGCAACATTGAGCATTGCTTGTTTGATGATGTCAGCTGCTGATCCTTGGATGGGAGCGTTAAGCGCCATGCGTTCGGCAACCTCGCGACGTTGGCGATTATCGTGCATGAGATCAGGAAGATAGCGACGTCGCCCCATCACCGTTTCTGTATAACCAACTTTGCGCGCCTGTTCTACAACGGTGTGGAGATAGTCACGGATTCCGCCAAAGCGTTGGAAATATCTATCCATAAGATCTTGGGCAGCAGCCGGTGAAAGATCTAATTGAATTGCAAGGCCATAAGAGCTCAAACCATATGCAAGGCCGTAAGACATCGCCTTAATCTGTCTGCGCATCTCTGGATCCACATCTGCAGGTTTTACTCCAAAGACTTCTGCCGCAACAGTTGCATGGAGATCTTCACCTGATTCAAATGCAGCGAGGAGCGCTTGATCGTTTGAGAGGTGGGCCATAATGCGCATCTCAATTTGACTGTAATCAGCGGTAAGGAGGGAGCTATAACCACTGCCTGCAATAAAGCACTCGCGAATCTTTCGACCTTCTTCGGTGCGAACAGGAATATTTTGGAGGTTGGGACCAACAGATGAGAGGCGACCTGTCGCTGCAACAGTCTGAGCAAAGTGAGTATGGATACGACCATCCACCGCAATCTCTGCGATAAGCCCTTCAACTGTTGTGCCAAGTTTCTTCGTCTCGCGGATGCGAAGGAGAGATTCAAGTACAGGATGTTTCGTCTGTTCAAAGAGCCAACCAAGTGCCTCGGCATCTGTTGTGAAGCCTGTTTTAATCTTCTTAGTTTTAGGCAGTTTTAACTCATCGAAAAGTACAACTTGGAGCTGTTTAGGAGATGCTACATTGAATTCGTGGCCAACGCTGGCATGGGCAGCTTTTGTTTCGCGTGCGACTTCTCCGTCAAAGAACTTTGCTAACTTTTCAAGTGCCTTCTTATCAACTGCAATCCCACGATTCTCCATCACGGCTAGGAGATCTGCTATCGGAAGTTCAAGGTTGAAATAGAGATCAGATAGTTCGCGATCCTTTAACTCTTTTGTTAATGATTCACGCAGGGCGAAGAGTGAAGATGCACTCGAAAGAAGGATCTGATCTGGAGAGCTCTGATCAATACCAGATCCATCTCCCCACCGATCAAGAAGATCTTTGAAGTCTTGAGAACGCACGCCAGGGTTTACCAGATACGCAGCAAGCGCGGTGTCGAAGATAACTCCCGTCATTCCATTATCTCGTGCGATTGCCTTAGCATCATGAACAATCTTTTCAATGTTTTTATCTTGCG
>CANJXW010000138.1 GCA_947478965.1 Candidatus Nanopelagicaceae bacterium
AGCCAGTTTCGATCCTGGTCAATAATGCCGGGGGAGCCTTTGATTCGAAAGAAATCCTGAGTGCGGATCCACAATCGTGGAGTAAAACCTATGAACTCAATGTTGTTGGAACAGTCCGCATGGTCAAAGCAATTACGCCGATTATGGAGAAATTTGGTTTTGGCCACATTGTGATCGTTGCATCTACAGCAGGTCATTCCACATATGAAAAGGGCGGAAGCTATGTGGCTGCAAAACACGCAGAGCGCACTATCGCTGAAACTCTTCGCCTCGAACTCAATGGCCGCCCGATACGAGTCACTGAAATTTCACCAGGCATGGTTAAGACAGATGAGTTTGCTAAGAATCGATTCGCTGGAGATGTGGCTAAAGCGCAGAAAGTTTATGAAGGTGTTGATCTGCCGCTAACTGATTTCGATATTGCAGAGACAATCAGATGGTCGGTAATGCTGCCTGCACACGTAAATATAGATTCCATGATCATTCGACCACTAGCGCAGGCAGCAAACCACAAGGTCCATCGGACCACTTAAAGATTTATCGCTGGAGTTGTAAGTAAGTTGTCATAGCTGCGATTACGAAGATTCCAAGTGCAGGTGCAATATCTGCGATCTTGTGCTTGCTTCGCACATGGGAGAGAACTGCTCCCGCAAAATAAAGCGCAAGGCAACCTGCTGAGAGTATTCCAAGTGGCGTGCTCCAGATTCCTACGATGAGACCTAATCCGCCTGCAATCTCAAGGCTTGCTAATACGGGAATGAAACTCTTCTTAACGCCCACAGATTCCATTGAAGCCATAATATCTGGAGCCTTAGCGAGTTTTCCGCCTGCAGATCCGATTGAAGCTAATGCGAGTAAAGCGCCAAATATGTTGAGAGCGATCGTCATTGGTTATTTCTCTTTCTTGTTGAGTGGATGATGTTCTTTCATATGTGCTGATATTGCCTCTGATATTTCAATCAAAGTTTTGAGTTGTTCCTTTGTTAAGACTTCGCTAAAGCAATGATTAATCTCTTGAGATTGCAGCGGAATTGCCGATTCTGCAATCTTTCTTCCTTTAGCGGTGATACTGATTTCAAAGGATCGAGCATCGGATTCGCTCTGCGTCTTTTTGATTAATCCAACTTCTTGCATACGTGTGATTTGGTGAGACATGCGGCTGATTTCCCAACCGAGGCCAACAGCAAGGCGATTTACATTGATTGCTGGTTCTATAGATTCAAAGAGAGCTACAAGCACTACATATTCAGCGCCAGAAATTCCAGAGTGTTTAGTCACTTGGCGACCAAGGTGCGGGAGTAACCGAGTTCCGATCCTGTGGAATGCGCGCCATGCTCTGGAGTCCAGATCGTGCATGCCTTTCTGTGCCATACCCGAAACTGTATTCCATTTGCTTGATATGTCAAGTAAATTGGGATACGTTGAACCTTGTAGCGCCTAGCAACTGTCTAGGTAACGGGGGGAATAATGAAAAACTTTATTATTGTTGCAACATTTAAAGATGGCATAACACCTGATGATATTCGCGCTCTGATTCCTGCTGAACAAGCCCAGGCCAAAATATTAAAAGAAGCGGGATCACTTGGTTTCATACAAGTTGCGATGCCTCGCCGCACAGTATTTTTAGAGGTGTTTGCAGAGACAGAGGAAGAAGCGTCCAAGATTGTTCATACCCTGCCCTTTATGGCTATCTGGAACATTGAGGTATTTGAAACTGCTCCACCAGCTGGTGATAAATTTTAAAAGTCATTTAAGAGTTAAATGAGGTTTGGGCCTCTCGAGTTAACTATAAGATTCGAACTCTAAACCCCATAGGATTTTGAAAGGCGCAATAATGCAACCTGTCGAAATTCTCGGATTTATCGGTGGCGGCATTGGCATGTTTTTTGGCTTACCTCAAGTGCGCGAAGTACGACGTCAAGGTCACGGCAATGGTGTCAGCCTCGTCTCTTGGATTTTGCTATTCGGTGTCAGCATTTCGTGGGCCGCATATGGCTTTCATCTGAAATCACCATCTGCATCCATCACCAACATTGGCTCCGCGGTAATGTCGGGAAGTCTCATTCTGGCTCTTGTTTCTAAAGAGCGAAAGCCGCTGCTGTGGCTTGCGCTGTATGCAGCCGTTCTATCAACGCTAGTTTTGACATTGCCATCAAAGATTGTGAGCGCAATGCTTATTGCACTTGTCTTTGCGCAGACTCCTCAAGTTATTAAGTCATACCGAAATTTTCGACTTCGAATTACATCGGCTGTGTCAATGAACGCACTGGGTGTTAGCTCAGCAAGTGTTATTTGCTGGATCTTTTATGGCTTCCTAGCCGATATTCCACTTATAGCCACTACTTCCTGCATCGCTCTTTCTATCAATCTGACGATCATTACTCTTGAGGTATTGGCCAGAAAGAGGAGCCGGTCTGCTAACCCTCAATGAGCGATTCATTGGGTAATAGAGTTTTCAGGTTGCATCCAATGATGAGTAGGTGGAACATATCCGTATGACTGAGCGCCAGGTATTTAAACTAGTAAAGAAGCATGATGGCTTTGAAGTCCGTGAATTTGCCCCCTGCGTTTTAGCTGAAGTTACCGTTGAAGGCTCCTTATCGCAGGCATCTAGCCAAGCATTTGGTTCGCTCTTTAGTTACATCGCTAAGGGCAACGTGGATGCACAGAAGATTGCGATGACAGCTCCGGTCACAGCAACAAGTACGGGAGGGGCGCATTCGCAGGCATGGGTCGTCTCATTCGTGATGCCAGCGCATCTAGAGATTAGCAATCTGCCACTGCCAACAAATTCATCTGTGAAATTAAGAAGCGTCCCAGCAGAAGAGTGCGCAGTGGCATCATTTCGGGGAAGAGCAGATCTTGAAAAGTGGAGAGAAAAGGAAGCGGAACTTAGAAAGATGGCCGATAAAGCAGGATTAAAGCTTTCTGATGAGGTACGTGTCAGTAGATTCGATCCACCGTTTAAGCCAGGGTTGTTGCACTACAACGAAATCGCGATACCTATTGCAACTGGAAAACGTTAGTTCACAGTAATCAGCAACTTCTGAGGTATATAATTTGCAAAACCCACGTCCTTAGGAGATCAATTGTTCGAGTCGATTTTCCT
>CANJXW010000139.1 GCA_947478965.1 Candidatus Nanopelagicaceae bacterium
AGCGCCAAGCTGCAGAGCGAAATGCTCAACTTGCAAAGGCGCGCAAGAAGGTATCTCTTGAAGACTTCATGGAACAGTCAAAGGTTTCAACACTTAACTTGATCCTTAAGGGTGACGTAAGCGGATCTGTTGAAGCTCTCGAAGAAGCGCTCATGGCCCTAGATGTTGGCGACGAAGTCGATCTTCGTGTTATCCACCGCGGAGTGGGTGCAATCACTAAGAGCGATATTACGTTGGCATCGGCATCTACTGCAGTTGTTATTGGCTTTAACGTTAAGCCAGAGCCACAGACAGCTATCTATGCCGAACAAGAAGGCGTTGAAGTTCGCTTCTACTCAGTTATCTATAAGGCGATCGAAGAGATCGAACTTTCACTCAAGGGCATGCTTAAGCCTGAGTACGAGGAAGTTGTCCTTGGTAACGCAGAAGTCCGCGAGATCTTCAAATCTTCTAAGGCTGGAAACATTGCAGGATCCATCGTTCGCGACGGATTTATGCGACGTAACGCTAAGGCGAGAATCCTTCGCGGCACTGAAATAATTACCGACAACCTCACCATCGATTCTTTGAAGCGATTTAAAGATGATGCAACAGAGGTCAAGGAAGGCTTCGAGTGCGGTATTGGACTTGGCAACATGAAGGACCTACAAATCGGTGACACGATTCAGGTCTTTGAGATGCGCGAGAAGAAGCGCGCCTAACTATGGCCCAGTCACATCGCACACAGAAAGTCGCTGACCGCATCAAAGTGGTAGTGGCGCAACTATTAGAGACGAAGATTAAAGATCCTCGCCTTGGTTTCGTCACTGTCACAGATGCGCGCGTTACCGGCGATCTCCAGAACGCATCTGTTTTCTACACCGTCTTAGGTGATGAAGATCAACGCGCTGCTACAAAGGCAGCGCTCGATAGCGCAAAGGGCGTTCTTCGCAGCGCAGTTGGAAGAGAACTCGGCACTCGTATTACGCCATCGCTCGAGTTCTTTGAAGATGCGCTTCCTGAAAATGCAAAAGCTCTTGATTCACTCCTTGATAAAGTTCATGAACTTGATGCGCAGGTTGCAAACCTTCGCAAAAATGCAACCTATGCCGGGGGAGAAGATCCTTATAAAGCCCCCAAGATCATCGAAGATTAGTTCGCGATGCCTGAAGGCTTTCTTGTTGTAGATAAAGCACCTGGCATGACAAGCCATGATGTGGTGGCTGTTGCGCGCAGAGCGCTTGGTACGCGCAAAGTAGGCCATGCGGGAACTCTTGATCCGATGGCAACTGGCGTGCTTGTGCTTGGTTTCGGCAACGGAACTCGCTTGCTTCAATACATTACCGATGGAGATAAGTCTTATTCGGCAACCATAGTTCTTGGAGTATCTACAATCACAGATGATCACGAAGGCGAGATCGTCACCACAAGTGATGCATCGAATGTTTTAGACGAAGAGATTCGAAAGCACTTAGCGCTTATGGTTGGAACTATTCAACAACGTCCAAGTTCGGTATCTGCCGTCAAAGTTGGCGGAGAACGCGCGTACGATCGAGTCCGCGCAGGTGAAGTATTTGAACTCGATGCTCGCACAGTGACTATTTCACAACTCGATATTAAAGAGATCAGACACCTAGATAAGACGGTAGAAGTCGATATCGATGTCACATGTTCTGCGGGAACATTTATTCGCGCCATCGCACGTGACCTCGGTAACGCACTTGGCGTTGGAGGGCATCTACGAGCCCTTCGCCGCACACGCGTTGCAGGTTTCCCTATCTCGCAGGCGATTACTTTCGAATCTCTCAAAGCTGGCGACTTCTCGCCTCTCGTTCTTGCTGATGTAGCGCGTGCAACCTTCTCTATCCGCGAACTAGGCCTCGATGAAGTCCAGGAACTCTCCTTTGGAAGACCATTAATGGCAAATCTCACCGATGAGATTTTCGCCGCACTTTCTCCTGATAATCGACTCATCGCACTGCTTAAAAATAGCGATGACAAGGCAAAGCCCATTGCGGTCTTTGCGGCAGCGAACTAAAGACGAGATACTACGCAGATGAGCAAAGGGTCAGTCGTCGTAATCGGGATTTTTGATGGAGTTCACAAGGGTCATCAACTCCTACTACATCGTGCAAAAGAGATTGCAGATGGACGCTCGATTATCGCTCTGACTTTTTATCCTCATCCAATGCAGGTATTTGCACCAGATCGCGTTCCAACAGGTCTGACAACTCTTGAAGATCGAGTTGAACTCTTAAAGATTCATAACGCTGATCAAGTTGTCGTTATTAAATTTGATAAAAAGTTTGCATCGATGGCGCCAGAGGATTTTGTACAAGATATCCTCATTGAACAACTACATGCGTCAACGGTAATTGTGGGAAGAAACTTCACCTACGGCAATAAAGCAGCAGGCAACATTGAGACCTTAACTTCTGAGGCAGAGAAATATGGCTTTAGCGTTGATATCCAGGAAATTGAAACAGGGGAGGGTCAACCGGTTTCTTCCTCGCGCATTCGTTCACTGATCATTGATGGCAACGTTGAAGAAGCGCGAGTGTTGCTTACTCGCCCACATCGTTTAGATGGCGTCGTCGTTCATGGTGAAAAGCGCGGCCGTGAGATCGGATATCCAACTGCAAACTTGGGAGATATCGAAGACCAAACTATTCCTGCCGATGGCGTCTACGCCGGATGGCTTACCGTGGGAATCAACCATTGGCCTGCAGCGATCTCCATTGGAACCAACCCCACCTTTGAGGGCGTTCGCGGCAGACAGGTTGAGGCATATGCCCTCGATCAGGTCGGTCTTGATCTCTACGATAAGCGCGCATCGATTGAATTTGGCTGGCGACTACGTGAGACGTTGAAATTTGATGGCCTCGAGCCACTTCTTATCCAGATGAAGCTCGATTGCGATAAAGCGCGCACCCTCACCGAGGCCTAAAGAGGACGATTTCCTCTATCGCAAGCCCCGCTGGTAGCCTTGGCCCTGTCCAACGATAAAAGTGAGTTCTCGTGTAACAAACCGAGAGCCATCGTGGCGGTAACTAAGGAGAGTCAGAAATGGCACTAACACCAGAAGTAAAGAAAGAAATCAT
>CANJXW010000140.1 GCA_947478965.1 Candidatus Nanopelagicaceae bacterium
AGTTTGAGTGGAGAAAACCCGTAACCAATAATTCCAATTTCAGAGAGCGCCTTATTATCGGTTCCACCACTCATCGTGTACGGAACTGGAATGCCATCTGGATCTTGACCGATGATCGCAGCACACATTGCATCAACTAGATCTCCCTCGAAATCAATCTCTAGAGCTATATCTCGTGTGAGGGTTTCAATTTCAATATCAGGTCCGATAATCTCGCGAATCGTTGCATTGAGTTCCTCTTCGTAACCAGGAAGAAAACGTCCATCGATAACTGCGCTTGCGCTGCCCGGAATGACATTTGCCTTATATCCAGATTCTAGGATGGTTGGGTTAGCAGTATTTTGGAGAGTCGCACCAATCATGCGCGCAGTCGATCCCAATTCAGTGAGTAGTGGTCGCAAATCTGAATCGTCATAAGGCTTTCCTGTTGCAAGTGCAACCTTCTTAAAGAGAGCTTTAACTGTTTTTGTGTACCGTTGTGGCCATTGATAATTTCCAATCTTGGCAACCGCTTCAGAGAGCGCTGTTATTGCATTCTCATCGTTCATCATGGAACCGTGTCCTGCTCGACCATGAGCTGTCAATTTCATCCAGTGGATTCCCTTTTGTGCTGATTCAATAAAGTAGAGACGTTTTCCATCCCCCACTGTTACCGAAAATCCGCCCACTTCGGAGATTGCTTCTGTGCATCCTGCAAAGACTTCTGGATGTGTAGCAGTCATAAATCGTGACCCATAAGAACTACCTGCTTCTTCATCCGCAAAAAATGCAAGAACAATATCTCGCTTGGGCGTGTAACCAATTCGGCTCCAGTGGCGGACAATTGCTAAAATCATCGCATCGACATTTTTCATATCGACTGCGCCTCGCCCCCAAATTGCGCCATCTTTAATCTCGCCAGCAAAGGGATCAACAGACCAATCAGCGGCGTTGGCAGGTACAACATCTAGGTGTCCATGAACAACTAGCCCTGGACGAGATGAATCAGTTCCTTTAATGCGTGCGATAACGTTGCAACGCTTCGGTGCGCTTTCAAAAATTTGCGCATCTATACCAACCTCAGCAAGTGAGGCGACGACATAGGCTGCAACTGCTTCCTCATCGCCCTTACCTTCTCCATAATTCACGCTCGGTATTCGAATCAGATCCTGACAGATCGAAATGGTCTCTTCTTCCAGGCGGCTGCGGCTTAGTTCCATTTCCCCATCCTCTCGCAGAACTCCTTCACTCGGTGGCCAATCTCTCGATTACTTTCCTGCTTTTGCGTCATCGAGCCTGATCTTGATACCCTTACGCGTTACTCGTCCGGGTGGCGGAATTGGCAGACGCGCTAGCTTGAGGTGCTAGTGCCCGCAAGGGCTTCGGGGTTCAAGTCCCCGTTCGGACACAACGGTTATATAGGCTCCTATGGATGGTGGGAAGTGGAACTTACAAGGGCGCTCGAACTCGTTCGCGAGGTTCCTGATTTTCCTTCTGTCGGTATTCTCTTTCAAGATATCGCTCCCATGCTCGCAGATGGTTCTGCTTTTCATAGCGTCATCAGAGAATTCGCTTCACGAGTACCTGAGCAGAGCTTTGTCGCAGGAATTGAAGCTCGAGGTTTTATCTTTGCATCAGCCATTGCTCATGAAAAAGCGATCGGGTTTATTCCGATGAGAAAAGCAGGGAAATTACCTGGTGATGTTCTCTCTCAGAGTTACGGCCTTGAATACGGCCATGACGTCCTTGAAATCCAAAAGGATGCGCTCTCTCACGGCGATAACGTAGTCCTCGTAGATGATGTTCTCGCCACAGGAGGAACAATCGTCGCTGCCATTGATCTTTTATTATCAGCAGGCGCCGTTGTCGATCGCGTCCTTGTTCTGATCGAAATTAGCGGCCTACCAGGGCGAGAGATCATCGCTAGAAAGCATCCAGGAATCGAAGTTTCCGCACTGGTTATTCGATAGACAATGCGCATCACCCAGATACAAGCCCTGCGCGCACTGGCGGCAATTCTTGTCACTGTCTTTCACGCCCATCTCGTACCAGGTGGATTTATCGGTGTAGATATCTTCTATGTCATATCTGGGTATCTCATTACCGGTTTGATCGTTCGAGAGATTGAAAAGAATGGGCGACTTGATTTCATCGCGTTTTATCAGCGTCGTATTAAACGTTTGCTTCCTACCTCGTTCTTTATTCTCATTGTCACTGCTCTAGTTTCATGGTTAGTCCTTCCACCGATTGCTCGGTCGAATTTAGGTCGCGACATTGCTGGCGCAGCTCTGTATATCTCGAACTACTTATTTGCTTTTTGGCAAAATGACTATCAAAATCTCAATGCAACCCCTTCCCCGGTAATTCATTATTGGTCTCTTGCAGTAGAAGAACAGTTCTATCTCTTTTGGCCAGTAATCATCGCCCTCCTTGCAAAGGGTGGAGTTCGCTTAATTCGTAACGGCATACTCGTGATTACCGCTGGATCTCTTCTTCTATCGATCATATATACGCAGACCCATCCGATCTGGTCTTTCTATTCACTTCCAACGCGCGCATGGGAACTTGGGGTCGGTGCACTTTTGATCTTTCTGCCCAAGGATCTTTTATCTAAGAAGTACTTCGCCATCCTCGGAGTACTCGGCATCACCGCCTCAAGTCTTATCTTTAGTAATGACTCCCCCTTTCCTGGTTATCGAGCACTATTGCCAGTACTAGCCACAGCTCTTGCTCTTGGAAGCGTAAGCGCATGGCCACGTGGTCTCAATGCTGTTGGGAACCACTCAGTGACTCAATGGTTGGGAAAAATTTCATATCCACTCTATCTATGGCATTGGCCCGCTCTCGTTCTACCATCGACAGTCCTAGGTAGAGGTTTACATATCTACGAGAGCGCTTTGTGCATTCTCCTGACAATAATTTTGGCTGGTCTGACTCATCGATTTATCGAAGAGCCTTTGCGTCACAAAGCATTCTCTTCCAAGCGAACTTTTCGCCTCGCAGTTACTTCAACTGTTGCAACATGCTTATTAGGGCTAGCGATTTTTAGCACTTCGTCAACATCCATCTCGATTGAAGGCGTTCGGGGAGGAGCAACAAC
>CANJXW010000141.1 GCA_947478965.1 Candidatus Nanopelagicaceae bacterium
CACCAGTGATCTTCAAGATCGCCTCTACAGCTGATGTTGGAAGTGCGCCTACGCTGAGCCAGTACAGAGCGCGCTCTGAGTTGACTTCAATAATTGATGGCTCTTGTCCTGGAACATAACGGCCAATTTCTTCGATAGAAAGTCCGTTACGGGCCTTACGAGAATCTGTTACAACAATGCGATAGAACGGTGTGCGAATTTTTCCCATGCGCATTAAGCGAATTTTTGTAGCCAAAGAAGTAGTGCTCCTAAAAGGTATGTCGTATCTATGAACTGCAGCGGGGTGCGCAGTCAGAAGATTCAACTGTGGATATGGATGTTTCGGGGGTAGAGGGCCCCGTAACAGGTTCCCAATCTTGCCATCTCAAGGCTCATTTAAGAAATTGGCTAGGCGCCAAGGGCGCTCTAACTCTCCTCAAGCGCCCTTTTTGCTGGATTTCCTGATTTTGACTTCTTTTTCTGGGGTGCGCTCTGCCCCTTGGGAGAGCTCATCGCTGGGATCCCCATCGCTGGGATCGCAGCGCCTTTTCGCATCTGTTTCATCATCTTTTGGGCGCCTGAGAATTTTTCCACGAGAGAGTTCACATCCGAGACTTTTCGACCCGAACCAAGTGCGATACGAGCTCGCCGTCCTCCGTTGAGGAGCTTAGGGTCGCGACGTTCAGCAGGGGTCATTGATTGGACGATTGATTTCGTGCGGATAATTTCGCTCTCATCAAAGTTCTCGATCTGCTTCTTCATCGATCCGGCACCTGGAAGCATCCCCAGAAGTTTCGACATGGAACCCATCTTCGACATTGCTTCGAGTTGGGAGAGAAAATCCTCAAGAGTGAAATCTTCACCACTTGCAAATTTTTCCTCTAACTTTTGCGCAGCATCTCCGTCAAAAGCTTTCTTTGCTTGTTCGGCAAGAGTTGCAACATCGCCCATTCCCAAAATACGCGAAGCCATGCGATCTGGATAGAAGATATCGAAGTCGCTCAGTTTTTCACCCGTTGAGGCGAAGAGGATTGGCTTGCCTGTCATCTTTACAATGGAAAGAGCAGCGCCACCTCGGGCATCACCATCTAATTTAGTGAGTACGACACCATCAAAACCTACGCCATCTTGGAAAGCTTGCGCTGTGCGTACCGCATCTTGGCCAATCATCGCATCGACAACAAAGAGAATTTCATCAGGTTTAACTGCATCCCGAATTGCGATCGCTTCCTTCATTAACTCTTCATCAACGCCTAGCCGTCCTGCGGTATCAACGATGACCATGTTGTAAAACTTGGACTTCGCATGTTCGATACCAGCTTGTGCGACTTTGACAGCGTTACCAACGCCATTACCTGGCTCTGGTGCGAAAACTGGAATACCTAAACTTTCACCGAGCACTTGCAACTGGCCAACTGCATTGGGGCGTTGAAGGTCAGATGCAACAAGGAGTGGCGTATTTCCTTGATCTGCATAGAATTTTGCAAGCTTGCCAGCAAGAGTCGTCTTTCCGGCTCCTTGAAGCCCGGCGAGCATGATGACTGTTGGAGGGTTCTTAGCAAAGCGAACTCGCCTTGCTCCCCCACCCAATATTTCTGTGAGCTGTTCATTCACAACATCAAAAATCGCTTGCGCTTGATTTGAACCAGCTTGTGCCGTTGATAGCGCTTCCAAAGACTTCTCGCGAGTAACTTCAATGAAGGAGTCAACAACGCTCAGCGCAACATCACCATCGAGAAGTGCTGCGCGTATCTCAAGGCAGGTAGCGTCGATATCGCTGGCGGATAATTTTCCGCGGGAGCGAAGTGATGACATAGCGCTAGAAAAGCGCGAGCTGAGTGATTCAAACATAAGACTGACAGCCTACTTCAGGTAGGAATTACTTGAGCGCATTAGCCAATCGAAGCGCTACCTCTTCTGCGCGCTGCGGACTAAGAGCTCCTCCAGAGATCTCCGTCACGTAAAGGGTGTCAATGGCTTCGGCACCTAAGGTCGTGACGATTGCTGCGCGGATATCTATCTGGCATTTTCGGATCTCTTCGCCAATACCAAAGAGCAGCGCCGGTCGATCATGGCTTCTGACTTCAATAATCGTTGCATCGGTTGCTGCATCCATAAAGGTTTCGACTTCAGGAGATGGCACCGGAATCGTAGGTAGTTGCGCATAATCGCTAATGCGTCGAGCTATACGTGCATGTAGATCACTCTGATCGGAGAGAGCTTGTGCAAGCTCATCATAAAGATCTTCTTCGTTAACTGTTGGAGCAAATTGATCGGGAATAACAATCCATCTCATTACAGCGCATCTTTCAATTGTTTTAGTCCTTGCAGAGCGCACATCGAAACGAGCAAGGTTGAGAACGCCAGCAACAATTGATAGAAGTCCTGGTCTATCCGGTGCGATGATCTCTATTGCAAAGTCGCTTTCTCGACGCTCGATCCTGACATGTAATTCACCTTTAGCTGCCAGATCCAACTCTTCTTGGCTCACCTGCGGTTGTGGGGCAATCGTCGTATCACTGAGCGCAATTTTTACTCGTGATACAAGATCGTTAAGAAGGGATTCCTTCCAATCGCTCCAGGCTCCCCTACCCGTTGCTTCCCCATCGGCAATGCTCAGGGCATGAAGTAGTTCTAAAGTTTGAAGATCTGGTACGACAGCGACTACAGATGCAATAGTTGCTGGATCATCCAAGTCGCGACGTGTAGCAGTTGCGCTCAACAAAAGATGATGCCGAATAAGAAGTCGTAGCGTCACAATGTCCTCTTCAGAAAATCCAATCCTTCGAGCGAGAGGTTCGATAAGTCGCTCACCGCGTTCGGAGTGATCTTCTTCGCTGCCTTTACCAATATCGTGAAAGAGCGCAGAGAAGAGAAGTAAATCTGGTCGATATACCCGCCGAGTCAGAGCTGCTGCGTGCACGGCAGTTTCAACCATATGGCGATCGACAGTATGACGATGCAGAGCGTTACGTTGTGGCAGCGATCGAACTGCTCGCCACTCTGGAATCCAATGAAAGAGAATCTCTTCTTGATCCAAACTCTCCCACAGTCTCACCATCGATGAGCCTGCGCCAATGAGAGTAATCA
>CANJXW010000142.1 GCA_947478965.1 Candidatus Nanopelagicaceae bacterium
GCAGGCTTGGATTTTGCAGGGCTCTTGGGCGGGGCAATCCTTACCGAATCAGTATTTAATCTTCCTGGCCTTGGGCGTCTTGCAATTAGCGCAGTTGTTGAATACGACTTGCCGATTATTGTTGCAACAACGCTCCTTGCCGCAGCGATCGTGGTCATCATGAATCTCATCGTTGATATTTTGTATGCCTTTATCGACCCACGGGTGCGTGTTTCATGACCCTACTTAAAGTTGATAACCTCAGCGTTTCCTTTCCAACTCCAGATGGCCTTGTTCGCGCAGTCAACGACATCTCATTCTCTGTCGATCGTGGTGAAACCCTTGCCATTGTTGGAGAATCCGGTTCTGGCAAGACTGTAACAAACCTTGCCCTGATGGGACTTCTTAACTCTAAAACTGCTCAGGTTTCAGGAACAGCAACGTTCGAATCTCATAATGGCAGCGTTGATCTACTTAACCTTCCAAAGGGAGATTTAAAGAACTATCGTGGTCGCGATGTTGCCATGATCTTCCAGGATCCGATGTCATCGCTCCATCCTTACTATTCAATTGGCGACCAGATTATGGAAGCCCATCAGATTCACAACAAGGTTGATAAGGAAGTAAGCCGCAAGCGCGCAATCGAACTTCTTGAACTCGTTGGAATCCCTGATCCTGCTTCGCGCCTTAAGTCATATCCTCACCAGTTCTCTGGCGGCATGCGCCAACGAGTCATGATCGCAATGTCGCTCGTCAATAATCCTTCCTTGCTCATTGCAGATGAACCAACAACTGCACTCGATGTGACGGTGCAAGCACAAATTCTTCGCTTGCTGAAGGATTTGCAAGATGAATTTAAAATGGCAATTATCTTGATTACACACGACCTTGGCGTGGTGGCCGGTGCTGCTGATCGCGTCAACGTCATGTACGCAGGCCGCGTTGTAGAAAGCGCAGGCGTGTTTGATCTCTACGCCAAGCCATCTATGCCATATACCCAAGGACTTCTTGATTCGATTCCACGTATGGATCGCCCTCACACTCAACGCCTTTCAGCAATCCCTGGCCAACCACCTTCAATGATTGCAGTCGCACCGGGGTGTGCATTTGCCCCACGTTGTGCGCGAGTCAGTGAAGTCCCAGGTAACAAGTGCATGACACAGCTACCAGAGTTAACTCTGCGCGAGGCTGGCCATGTCACACGTTGCTTTATCGGTGAAGGAGCTGGCGCATAATGACAACACCAATTCTTGAAGTTACAAACCTGACAAAGTTTTTTCCACTTGCATCGCAAGGAATCTTCTCTCGCGTAAAAGGAGATAACAAAGCCGTTAACGGCATCTCATTTACTCTCAACGCTGGCGAAACCCTTGGCCTTGTAGGTGAATCTGGTTGTGGAAAATCAACCGCGGGTCGTACCATCCTTAAACTTTATGATCCAACATCAGGTTCGATTCGCTTTGAAGGTGAAGATATTTCAAAGTATTCGCCAGCAAAGATGAAGCCACTTCGCACCAAGATGCAGATGATTTTCCAAGATCCGTATTCATCACTCAATCCCCGCCACACCATTGGCTCGATCATTGCTGCGTCATATGAGATTCAGAAGATCACTCCAGCAGGTGGAACTCGCCTAGCTGTTCAAGAGTTGATGGAACGCGTTGGTCTTAACCCCGAGCACTACAACCGTTACCCACACGAGTTCTCAGGTGGTCAACGTCAACGTATTGGTATCGCTCGCGCACTGGCCCTTAAGCCTAAATTTATCGTCTGCGATGAACCAGTATCTGCCCTAGATGTGTCGATTCAAGCTCAGGTAATTAATCTTCTTGATGACCTTCGTGATGACTTCGGCCTCTCATACCTCTTTATTGCGCATGATCTCTCAGTTGTTCAGCATATTTCAGATCGCGTAGCGGTTATGTACCTCGGCAAGATTATGGAACTTGCAAAGACGGATGAGATTTATAAGTCACCTCATCACCCATATACCAAAGCACTTCTCTCTGCGATTCCGTTGCCAGATCCAATTTTGGAACATAAGCGTGAGCAGATTATTCTCAAAGGTGATCTACCAAATCCTGCAAATCCACCAGCTGGTTGCGTCTTTAATACTCGCTGCTGGAAAGCTCAAGAAAAGTGCTTCACAACCGAGCCAACGCTCGTGCAGATCGGCAACTCTCAAGTTGCCTGTCATTTCCCTGAATAGATTCCAACTGCGGGGCAGTGCTAGCCCCTATTCCTTTGTAAAAGTCTCTATTCAGGTTGCTTCTTAAAAGCCTAAGAGGAGAATTTAACCCAACGTTTTTTTCGATGAGGGGTCTGAGATGTCTGCAACTTTTGATGGCAAGGTAGCTTTTATTACCGGTGGCGGTTCAGGAATCGGCGAAGCGTGCGCGATTGCTTTTGCTAAGGAAGGTGCCTCTGTTGCAATTGCAGATATGGATATGGTCGGTGCTGAGCGAGTGGCAGCACAGATCACAAAATCAGGAGGAAAGGCAAAGGCATACAAGCTTGATGTAGCTGATGACATCGCTGTAGGCGCTGTCATTTTAGAAGTCGAAAAAGATCTAGGACATCTCAATATCGGCGTGAACAATGCAGGTATCGGTGGAGATATAGCACCAACTGGGGAACAAACAGTTGCAGGGTGGCACAAAGTAATTTCAGTAAATCTCGATGGCGTCTTTTATTGCACGCGCCATGAAATTGCAGCGATGAAAAGAGCTGGCGGCGGCTCGATAATCAATATGGCATCGATTCTCGGCGCTGTTGGTTTTGCAGGATCAGCCGCTTATGTTGCAGCAAAGCATGGAGTCATTGGATTGACCCGGGCCTCCGCTATCGAATATGCAACAGAGAATATTCGCGTCAATGCAGTTGGTCCTGGCTTTATCCAGACTCCACTTCTTAAAGCTCTACCTGAAGAATCACTTGCATCTATTTCTGCGTTGCATCCCATGAATCGTCTTGGAAAATCGGAGGAAGTTGCAGCCCTTGTTCTCTTCTTGGCATCACCCGCATCCTCCTTTATTACAGGCTCGTATTACCCGGTCGAGGGTGGTTATCTCGCTAAATAGGA
>CANJXW010000143.1 GCA_947478965.1 Candidatus Nanopelagicaceae bacterium
CCCACAACATTTGGGAATGCCGGGAATGCATGGAACGGTCGCAGCTGTTACTGCACTTCAAAAAGCCGATCTGCTTATTACTTTAGGAGCTCGTTTCGACGATCGCGTTACTGGCAAGCTTTCATCTTTCGCTCCAAACGCAAAAGTTATCCATGCTGATATCGATCCAGCCGAAATTGGCAAGCTTCGTCGTGTCGACGTCCCACTTGTGGGAGATCTTAAGAACACTATTGACGCACTTCTTCCTGCTCTCAAAGCTGAATTCAAAAAGAATCATGTTGATATCTCTGGTTGGGTAAAGCAAGTACAGGGATGGCGCGAAACGTATCCACTGGGATACGACCATCCTGCCGATGGCTCACTCTCCCCGCAGTATGTAATTGAGCGTTTAGGAAAGATCGCAGGACCGGATGCAATTTATGTTGCTGGCGTTGGCCAACATCAAATGTGGGCTTCACAATTTGTACAGTACGAACGTCCGCGCAGCTGGTTGAACTCTGGTGGTTTAGGAACCATGGGTTACGCAGTTCCAGCAGCCATGGGCGCAAAAGTTGGAGCACCTGATCGCACCGTATGGGCAATCGATGGAGACGGTTGTTTCCAGATGACAAATCAGGAACTCACAACATGTGCTCTTAATGGGATCCCGGTCAAAATTGCGATCATCAATAATGAAAGCCTTGGCATGGTTCGCCAATGGCAGTCACTCTTTTATAACGAGCGTTATTCAAATACAGATCTGCATTCAAAGCGGATTCCAGACTTTGCCAAGCTTGGCGAAGCAATGGGATGTGTTGGTTTACGTGCCGATTCACGCGATCAAGTTGATGCAGTTATCGAAAAGGCAATGTCGATCAATGATCAACCAGTTGTCGTTGACTTTAGCGTTCATCGCGATGCGATGGTGTGGCCGATGGTTGCAGCCGGAACATCAAATGATTCAATCACTCTTGCGCGATCTCTCGCGCCTGTCTGGGATTCACAGGAGCTCTAATGGCCACTCATACACTTTCAGTTCTCGTTGAAAATAGCCCCGGCGTTCTTGCACGTATCGCCTCCTTATTTTCACGACGTGGATATAACATCGATTCACTTGCAGTCGGCCCAACCGAAGATGCAAATATTTCTCGAATGACGATTGTCATCGATGTTGAAGATCATGCACTTGAGCAAGTAATCGCCCAACTAGATAAGTTGATTGACGTCATCAACACAGATCGCCTTGATCCTGTGACATCAGTACAACGCGAACTCTTACTTGTGAAAGTAAACACGACACCAGAAACGCGCTCTCAAGTTCTTGAGACCGTCCAATTATTCCGAGCAAAAGTTGTGGACGTCGCGCAAGACGCCGTCACGATTGAAGCAACGGGTAATGCAGAGAAAATTCAGGCTCTTTTGCGAGTGCTTGAGCCGTATGGAATAAAGGAACTAGTTCAGTCAGGTCTTGTCGCAATGGAGCGCGGGCTTAAACCAGGGAAAGGCAAATAAGTGGCAACTCAATATCATGACGAGGATGCAGACCTCTCAATCATCCAATCTAAGAAGGTAGCCATCATTGGTTACGGATCACAAGGACATGCGCACGCATTGAACCTTCGCGATAGCGGCGTCGATGTTCGCATCGGCCTTAAGGATGGATCAGCATCTCGCGCTAAAGCTGAAGCAGAAGGACTTCGCGTTCTTTCAGTAGCTGATGCAGTCAAGGAAGCCGACGTAGTTATGTTGCTTGCGCCTGACCACGTTCAGCGTCACATCTACACAGATTCAATTAAGCCAAACCTCAAAGCAGGAGCAGCGCTTCTCTTCGGGCATGGTTTCAACATTCGTTTTGATTACATCAAGCCAGAAGCAAATATCGACGTCGCGATGATCGCGCCAAAGGGCCCAGGTCACTTGGTTCGTCGTGAGTATGCAGCGGGTCGTGGTGTTCCAGTTCTTGTTGCTGTTGAGCAAGATGCAACCGGTGGAGCGTGGCCTCTAACGCTTTCATATGCAAAAGCAATTGGCGGACTTCGCGCAGGCGGAATCTTGACCACCTTCACTGAAGAGTGTGAAACAGATTTGTTCGGCGAGCAAGCAGTTCTTTGTGGAGGTGCTTCACAGCTCGTTATGTACGGATTTGAAACTCTTGTTGAAGCTGGCTACCAACCAGAAGTTGCTTACTTTGAATGTCTCCACGAACTCAAATTGATTGTCGATTTGATGTACGAAGGTGGAATCGCAAAGCAGCGTTGGTCAGTATCTGACACCGCTGAATTTGGTGATTATGTTTCAGGACCTCGCGTCATCGATGCAAGTGTCAAAGCAAACATGAAGGCTGTTCTTAACGATATTCAAAATGGAACGTTCGCAAAGCGTTTTGTTGACGATCAAGAAGCTGGCGCGCCAGAATTCAAGGCGTTACGCGCAAAGGGAGAGTCACATCCAATTGAGACTGTTGGTCGCGAACTACGCAAGATGATGTCTTGGGTCCGCGGAAACAATAAGAACGAGGACTATCAGGAAGGCAACGCATCCCGTGGCTAAACCTGTTGTTCTGATTGCTGAAGAGCTAAGCCCCGCAACAATGGATGCGCTTGGCCCAGATTTCGAAGTCCGTCACTGCAATGGCGCAGTTCGTGATGAGTTGCTTGCTGCTTTGGCAGCTGGCGTTGATGCTGTTCTCATACGTTCTGCTACAAAGATGGATGCAGAAGCAATTGGAGCAGCAAGAGGCCTAAAGGTCATTGCCCGTGCAGGAGTAGGTCTAGAT
Organism: Candidatus Nanopelagicaceae bacterium; assembly: GCA_947478965.1. Lineage (GTDB taxonomy): Bacteria > Actinomycetota > Actinomycetes > Nanopelagicales > Nanopelagicaceae > Planktophila. Next base: position 2,756 of record CANJXW010000143.1, read on the forward strand.
AACGTCGAGATTCCTGCTGCAACAGCAGCAGGTGTCATGGTTGTTAACGCACCTACTTCTAACATTGTCAGCGCAGCAGAGTTAGCAATCACCCTTCTCTTAGCTAGCGCTCGCCACGTATCACCAGCTCATGCTGCGCTACGAAACGGCAAATGGGCTCGCTCTAAGTACACCGGTGCTGAAATATTTGAAAAGACTCTCGGCATTGTTGGATTCGGAAGAATCGGTCAACTCGTAGCTGCACGTATGCAGGCTTTTGGTATGGATGTTGTTGCCTACGATCCATATCTGCAA
>CANJXW010000144.1 GCA_947478965.1 Candidatus Nanopelagicaceae bacterium
ACCCGATCCTCCCACCATTGGTGTCGCTCTGGCGAAACCAAGTACTTCTCAAAGTTGGCAATTACAGGCTTTACTGACATTTCTCCGTTCTTAATCGGGATTTCACCAAGGTCATCAGTTAAGAGCGCACCAGTGGCAAGTCCGCAGGCAAGGTTAAGTTCAGGTAGCGATGCAGCAAGTTCAAGTCCATAGGAGATTCCAATGACACTTTCAAGAGCACTTGAGACAACAACGGGTAGCCCGTGGTGCTGCGCTATTTTCATCGATCGCTCAATGCCACCAAGTGGTTGAACTTTTAACATAAGAATATCTGCAGCGCCTTGAAGATCAACGGCAAAGGGATCTTCTGCCTTGCGAAGCACTTCATCAGCAGCAATCAACAAATCAAAAGTCAGCCGTGATTTAAGTTCGCGGAGTTCTTCAATGGTGCCACAAGGTTGTTCGACATATTCGAGTTCGCCGATATTTTCATAGATCGCAGTAAGTGATTCGAGCGCTTCGTTGACGCTCCAATTTCCATTGACATCAATACGTAGTTTGATATCAGGATTGAGCAATTTGATATAGGCAAGTCGCGCAATATCTTCCTCGAGATTGTCTCCAACTTTTACCTTGACGACGCCACATCCTGGATATGAATGTAAAATAGTTTCGATTTCGTTCTTGTTGTTGAGTGCAGGCATAGTGGCATTGACCGGAATTGTGGACCGCAGAACTTGTGGTCGAGCCTTCGTCGCTGCCTCTATTGCAGATTGCAACCAAGGTGCGCACTCTTTCGGGCTATATTCTAAAAAAGGGGAAAACTCTCCATATCCTTCTGCGCCTTCAAAGATAGCTACTTCGCGTAGATTAATTCCACGGAAGTTCGTCTTGGTCGGCAGCGCAAAAACGCGCATAGATTGAAAGAGTTTTTCAGACATAGGCTAGGGACGCTTCGGGAACTTTCCAAAATCTGGTTCGCGCTTTTCTTTATATGCATCGCGGCCTTCTTGACCTTCCTCGCTTAAGTAAAAGAGCAGAGTCGCATCTCCTGCAAGTTGTTGGACGCCTGCAAGTCCATCATCTGCAGCGTTGAGGCTTGATTTCAAAAGGCGAAGTGCAAGAGGAGAATTTCGCAGCATCTCGCGGCACCATGAAACTGTCTCAGCTTCTAACTCAGCAAGTGGAACAACGGTATTTACAAGGCCCATTGCGAGGGCTTCTTGAGCATCATATTGACGAGTCATAAACCAGATCTCGCGAGCTTTCTTTTGACCAACACTCGCCGCAAGTAAACCTGAGCCATATCCGCCATCAAATGAACCAACCATGGGACCTGTCTGTCCAAAGAGCGCGTTATCTGCAGCAATTGTTAAATCACAAACGACGTGAAGAACATGGCCTCCACCGATCGCCCACCCTGCAACCATCGCAATAACTGGTTTCGGTGTTCGGCGAATTTGAACTTGAAGGTCGAGAACATTGAGGCGACCGATTCCCGCCTTAGCGAGGGGGTCATCACCTAGATATCCATCATCACCGCGAACGCTGATATCTCCGCCTGAGCAAAATGCCTCATCGCCTTGGCCTGTAAGAATAATCGCGCCGACGCTTGATGCATCGCGAGCAAGGGCAAATGCTTCTTGGAGTTCGATAATAGTTTGTGGGCGAAATGCATTTCGCACCTCGGGCCGATTAATGGTGATCTTGGCGATGCCATCTGCAACCTGATATTTAATATCGACGAAATTTTCTCCGCCGATCCCGGTTTCCCAGGTAGGAATGGATCGATCTCCAAAGCCACGCTTAATCGGTTTACTCATGATTCCTCCATCTTCGACAACGAGCGATAGCCTACGCGTGAGATGGAGCAGACGTCACAACGAGAACTTCGAGCGATAGATCCCACGTGGACGGTCGCCGAGTTGATGGCTCATATCGTCTCGGCCCTAGCCAGTGATGGTCCAGCCCTGTCTTTAGGCTCAGTTTCGGCCGCAGAAGTCCCGAAGTCGATTGCTCTGGTAATTCCGACAAGTGGAAGCACGGGGGTAAGTAAGGAAGTTGGCTTATCGGCCTCGGCGCTGATCGCTTCGGCGCGAGCATCACATAAATATTTAGGGGCAGAACCTGGGCATACATGGTCGCTGCTCTTGCCACTTACTCATATCGCAGGAATTAATATCTTGATCCGAAGTCTTGAACTTGGGACAACGCCTCTTGATCTTTCACACCATGTTGGAAAGTATCCAAAGGTCGATTTCACATCCGTCGTGCCGACCCAACTCTTTAGGGCGTTGCACAGCGAACAAGATTTACTCGAACATCTTCAATCTGCACAAGCTGTACTCGTTGGTGGTGCAGCGCTTACGCCAGAACTACGCGCTCTTGGAATAAGTGCTGGGATAAATATTATTGAGACCTATGGAATGACAGAGACCTCGGGTGGTTGTGTTTATAACGGAACCCCACTTGAAGGTACATCTGTAGAAATATCAACTCATGGCCTGATAAAAATTGCAGGACCAACACTTGCTTCAACGTATGTAAATAATCCGAAGCTTTGGTCTGAGGTATTTCATGACGGCTGGTTTACGACTTCAGATATTGGGCTCATAGAAAACGGCCTACTTCAAGTCGCAGGCAGAGTTGATGACATTATTATTAGCGGAGGTGAGAATATTTCACTCAGCGCGGTTGAAAAAGAACTTGAGCGAGCTTTTCCAGATCTTATTGCTGCTGCATTCCCCGTTGAGAATTCGCAATGGGGAGATAGTATTTTTCTTGCGTTAGCTGGAGATAACCATCCCAGCGAAGATGAAATAAAAGAAGTACTCGTTGCATCACTTGGCCACGGGGCAACACCAAAGGGATTTCTTTATCTTGATGAATTGCCCAAGAGTTCACTTGGAAAGATAGATCGCGGCACTTTAATAGAACTACACAGAAGGAGCTCTTGATGAATAAATGGTTGATCGGAGCTCGACCACGAACTCTTCCTGCCGCAGTTGCGCCAGTACTTGTTGCAACCGCCCTTGCGGGCAGTCA
>CANJXW010000145.1 GCA_947478965.1 Candidatus Nanopelagicaceae bacterium
GATAAACATGGTTTTGACGCTGCAATTGGTGGATCACGAAGAGATGAAGAGAAGAGCCGTGCTAAAGAGCGTATCTTTAGCGTTCGCGGAGCCGGGCATAAATGGGATCCTCGCAATCAACGCCCAGAACTCTGGCGTACATATAACACTCGTCTTGCCCCAGATGAGACGATGCGCGTCTTCCCATTATCTGATTGGACCGAGGCAGATATTTGGCATTACATCCTGCAAGAAGGAATTGAAGTAAATCCGCTGTATTTTGCAAAGGAACGCCCCATCGTCTATCGCGGTGATCAAATGATTATGGTTGATGATGAAAGATTCCCACTCAATCCAGGTGAAGTTCCTGTCATGAAGGAGATTCGCTTTCGCACCCTTGGTTGCTATCCACTGACGGCAGCCGTTGAATCACCTGCGAAGACCGTCACTGAAGTTGTTGAGGAAGTTTTGCAAGTTAAATTGAGCGAACGCGCAACGCGTTTGATTGATGGACAGAATGAAGATTCCATGGAGAAGAAGAAGTCAGAGGGCTATTTCTAATGACTGCTGCAATAGTTCGCTTATTAACATGCGGAAGCGTTGATGATGGCAAGAGCACGCTGATCGGGCGCTTGCTCGTTGAAACAGATAGCGTTCCACATGACACGGTAAAAGCTGCGCGTGATGTTCGTCGAAGCGGATCAACAATTGCTGCAGGAGATATCGATTTCAGTTTGCTCACCGATGGTCTTGAGGCAGAGCGCGAACAAGGAATTACTATCGACGTTGCTTATCGTTCCATGTCGCTTCTAGATGGCCGACGTTTGATAATTTCAGATGCACCAGGTCACGAGCAATACACACGAAATATGGCAGTTGCGGCATCACGTGCAGTTATTGCACTAATTCTTGTTGATGCCACGAAGGGTGTTCGTACTCAAACTCTTCGCCACCTGACAATCTGTTCGCTCATGGGTGTAAGCCGCGCGATCGTTGTCATTAATAAGCTCGATGCCTGTAACTATGATCAAAGCGTTTATGACGCCATCGTCACCGAGCTCGAACCAGTAATCGAACGTCTCAATTTTCAGGACGCTATGACAGTTCCCATTAGCGCTCTAGCAGGCGATAACGTCGTCACGGCAACGGCCAATATCCCTTGGTATCAGGGGCCGACGCTCCTAGAAGCTATTCAGAGCTGGAGCCCGCAAGAAGAAGAAGGCGCAAGCGCCCGTATGAGAATTCAGCTGATCACGCGCAATACCGATTTCCGCGGCCTTGCCGGAACTGTGACAAATGGTGACTTCAAGGTCGGCGAAGATGTCACGATCTATCCAAGCAAGCAGAAGGCAAAGATTGCACGAATTATCTCTGAAGGTCGCGAAGCAGAAGTTGCCGGAAGTTCCTATGCGGCCACGATGGTTCTTGAGCCTGAAGTCGATGCAACGCGTGGTGATGTAGTTCTTAAGAGTTCTGAAGATGCAGAAGGAACAAATCGCTTCACCGCAACAATGGTCTGGCTCAATGAAGAAGAGCTCGTACATTCTCGTTCTTATATCTTAATCAATGGATCAACGCAGACCCCTGCAATTATTACAAAAGTGCGTAACAAGATAGATATCAATAGCGGGCAAACTTTGTCAGCAAATACTTTGGCAATGAATGAGATTGGTTCTGTTGAAGTCGCAACTGATTCTCCGCTAGCGCTGATGCCGTATATCCAGTCACGTGAATTTGGAAACTTTATTCTGGTGGATCGTCAGAGCTTTAAAACTGTTGGTGCCGGAATGGTCGAGCACTCCCTTCGCCGTGGTTCAAATGTTTCACAACAAGAATATGAAATTACAAAGGTTGAACGAGCACTCCAGAAGAACCAGAAGGCAAAAGTAATTTGGTTGACAGGGCTATCGGGCTCAGGAAAATCAACCATTGCAAATGCTCTCGAAAAGAAGCTATTTATCAGCGGAATACAAAGCTATGTTCTCGACGGTGATAATTTGCGCCTTGGGCTCAATAAGGACCTTGGCTTCACACCGGAGGATCGAGCAGAGAATGTTCGCCGCGTAGCCGAAGTTGCGAAACTCTTTGTTGATGCTGGCCTCGTTGTCATCACAGCGCTGGTTAGTCCATTTGAATCAGATCGCAATCAGGCAAAATCTATCTTTGAAGATGGTGAATTCTTTGAGGTCTTTGTAAATACCCCCGTTGAAATTTGCATCGCACGAGATCCTAAAGGCCTCTATGTAAAGGCAAATAAGGGCGAGATCCCTAACTTCACAGGAGTCGGTCAAAGTTATGAAATTCCATCCCACCCAGATGTCGTGCTCGATGGAACAGCTGATCTTGATTCAAATATTGAGATTCTGATCAAGAAAATTCTCTAAATCACTCTTATCTAGTCCTATCTAGCTGCTTATCTCTTGCAACTAGACATGGGGTATCCCCATTTAATAACCTTTGACATGTATCCATCACCCAATGAATTGGAGCCCTCGTGCAAAAACGTCACGGAATAATCTTTGGAATTTCACTCGCACTTGCACTCACCGTCACAGGTTGCGCAACAAGCGAAACAACCGACTCTGCATCTGCATCATGCGCCAAGGCGGATCTAGCCACTGTCACTGATGGAAAACTCACTATCGCAACAGGTGAGCCTGCCTATTACCCATGGGTGATAGATGATGCTCCAGAAAGTGGCGATGGCTTTGAAGCGGCAGTTGCATATGCAGTTGCTCAGCAACTTGGTTTCACAAACGATGAAGTTTCATGGGTCCGCACAACATTTGATGGCGCAGTAACGCCTGGAGATAAGAACTTCGACTTCAATCTTCAGCAGTTCTCAATCACGCCAGAGCGCGCGATGGTTGTTGATTTCTCTCCTGCTTATTACACGGCACCTCAAGCGATTGTCTCCTTTAAGGGAAGCAAAATTGAAGGCAAGACTTCCATCGCAGATCTTAAGAGCGCAAAGTTAGGTGCTGCCGTTGGTACTACTTCACTTGATGCGATCTCAACTCAGATCGGTATTAAGC
>CANJXW010000146.1 GCA_947478965.1 Candidatus Nanopelagicaceae bacterium
TTATGGCTGGTCTGTCAGCTTAACTCCCCTCGCTAAAAATAGATTGAAGGTCTCATGAAGATAGGAATTATCGCTGGAACTGGTTTTTACAACCTTCCAGCACTTGCTGGTTCAACGCCTGTTGTTGTTGATACCGTTTACGGCAAAGCGTTGATCACGAACGGTAAGTGGCATAACGCCGAGATCGCATTCCTTACACGACATGGCGTCGACCATAGCGTTCCACCGAGCGCAGTAAATTACCGAGCAAATATCACCGCTCTGCAGAGCGAGGGCGTTGAATTCGTCATCGCTGTCAACGTTGTGGGTGGTATCGATCCAAAACTTCCTGCTGGATCACTTCAGCTTCTCGATGATTTCATCGATTTCACATCAGGTCGCCAAGATACATTCTTCGATGGCGTTCAACCTGGTGGCGTTCAACATATCGATATGTCTGATCTCTATGACGAAGAGGTAAAGCAGGCGCTTGCGTCATCTGCTCGCGATGCTGGAATCGAGCTTGCGTTGGGTGGTATTTACGCAGGATTTAACGGTCCTCGCTTTGAAACCCCTGCAGAGATTCGCCTTGCAGCTCTTGCCGGTGCAACTGTTGTGGGAATGACCGGAGTCCCTGAAGTCTCACTCGCAAAAGAGGCTGGACTTCGTTATGCATCGATCGCTTTAGTTGTAAATCCAGCAGCAGGTGTTAGCAACGTTCCTATTACGATGGAAGATATCAATCTTGCACTCAAGCAAGCGAGCTCCAAAGTCATCACCATTATCGATGGTGCCATTAAATCTTTATCGTAAGGAATTTTTAAGATGAGTTCAACGCAGGTAGATACCCTTATCTCAAATGCTCGTTACCTCTTAACTGTTAACGAGAAGAACGAGATCCATTCTGGATATTCAATTGCCATCACTGATGGAAAGATTTCACATATCGGGCCATCAGCCGAGCTTGCAGGTCTTGTTGCAAAGACAACATACGACGCGCAAGGAAAGCTCATCTCCCCCGGATTGATCAATACGCATACCCACCTTGCAATGTCTCTCTTGCGTGGTTGGGCCGAAGGCGTTGATCTCCAAGGATTTCTCGAACGTGTTTGGGCTGCCGAAGGTGCAATCATGGATGAGCCAACATGCGAACTTGGAACCGAACTTGGTGCGCTTGAAGCGCTCCTTTCTGGAACAACGACAACGATGGATATGTATTTAAATCCACTTGCAACACATGCTGGCGCAGTCAAAGTCGGTCTTCGCCATATCTGTGGTCCGATCTTCTTTGATTTCCCAGGGCTCGATGGTCTTGAATGGCCTGCACGTATCGAACGTGCATATGCATGGAAAGATGCGGTTGCAAAGATCGGTGGACCATTTATTCCCACCTACATGATGCCGCACAGTACATATACGGATTCACCTGAACACTTAACTGAAGTTGCACAGATTGCAAAGGAACTCGGCGCACGTATTCACTTACATGTCTCTGAAACGGTTGCTGAGAATAAAGATGTCTTTGATCGCCATGGAAAGACTCCAACCGAAGTCTGCAGAGATACCGGCATCCTTGATGTCCCAACGCTCTATGGCCATGGGGTTCACTTATCGCCTTCAGATATGGTGATTTTGAGCGAAAAGAAGGGAGCTATCGCACATTGCCCAGGCAGTAACCTCAAACTCGGCAGCGGCCTTGCACCTCTCCAGCAACTTCGCGCAGCAGGAATAACCGTAGGTCTTGGTACCGATGGTTGTTCATCATCGAATGATTTAGATATGTTCGCAGTTATGCGCATGGCAGCTCACGTTGTTGCACTGCGCGCAACTCCGGCTGCAGTAGACCTCACTGAAATTATTCGCGCAGCAACGATCGAAGCAGCTCGCGCAGTTGGACTTGGCGATCGCGTGGGCAGTATCGAGATCGGTAAAGAGGCGGATTTGATTGCCCTTGATCTCCAAAAGCCACATCTAACGCCGATGCACGATCTCAGCGCTTTGATGGTCTTTGCTGCAGGTCGCGGAGATGTGACCGATGTGTGGGTAGCCGGAGATCAAGTTGTATCTCACGGCGCATCAACTCGAATCGATGCGCTCGAACTCATTGCTCGTGTAAATAAGCGTGTAGAAGTTCTGGCTCCACTGAAATGACCACATCTTCACCCTTTCATAAGAAGGTAATCCTTATTACGGGAGCATCTGGTCTTATTGGACGCCACCTTGTTGATCGATATCTCTCACTTGGCGCGATCGTCTGTGCTCAGGTAAATACGGGAGATATTCCTGCTCACGAGAACCTCCATGTAATCGCAAAAGATTTAGCGGTTCCAACATCTGGAACTTCACTTGTGCAAGAAGCCGTATCCCGTGCGGGCTCACTTGATTTCATTATTAATAACGCTGCAAATCAAGCGGTCTTGGATTCTGCAACGGCGACACCTGACCAGATAGCTTTGATGCATCGCATCAATGTTCAAGCACCCTCTGAAATCATTGATGAGGCATCGCGTCATGGGGTTGGCGTTGTACTTAACATCTCCTCCGTTGAAGCACTTAACCCTCGACCAGGTCACGAGATTTATGGAGCAAGCAAAGCAGCTCTCGATCTATTGACTAAAAGTGCATCACGCACATATGCACCGATGCGTACCTTGGGACTTCGCTTAGGTCTCATCGGTGGCCCTGGGATTGATGAAGGTTGGCCCGAAGGAGTCGCAGCGTGGAAGAGCGCATCGCCGCTCGGTAGATATGGCACACCTGATGAGGTTGTTGGTGTTACTGAATTCTTACTCTCGCCTGCAAATGCGTGGGCTACAGGCAGCACGTACGACTTCGACGGTGGCGTTGGTTCCTCTAGCTGGTAGTCAAACCTTTATCCAACTTTAATATTGGTAAAACGCACGATGAATTGTGGATCAATACCGTAGAAAGTTTCAGTGAAGTTAGCTTTTTTCAGGCAGATGTTATTTCCAGATAAGAATTTTGCGGACCATATGACTTTCGAATCTTCTGAAATTGCAA